>JAZGES010000178.1:0-4475 GCA_036478935.1 Thiotrichaceae bacterium | reverse complement strand
TCAAGTCGTTATCAAAGTCTAGCGTATTATCTTGTGGGCAGTAGCCAACTACTGCATTTTCAGACCATTTATAACTACCGTTGTTTGGCGTGAGTTGATCCATTAGGCAACGCAGAAAAGTCGTTTTACCCGTGCCATTGTCGCCTAGCACGGCCAAGCGCGACCCTGCATCGAGGATCAAATCATTACTGGTAAACAGTGGTTCGCCACTAAAGCCATGTGATAGTTCTTCTAGTGTCAAGGCATTACGGTGTAACTTTTTATGCTGTGTAAAGTTAATCATCGGTGTCATTCTGCTTGATGACTTAACATTATCTAGCTTGATTTTATCCAGCTTTTTAGCACGAGAACTCGCTTGCTTCGCTTTAGAGGCATTCGCACCAAAGCGGTTAACGAAGTCTTGTAACTCTTGGATTTCAGCAGTCTTTCTACTGTTACCTGCAAGTAACTGTTCACGTATCAGGCTTGATGCTTCAAGGAAATATTCATAGTTGCCGGGGTAGATTCGCAGCTCACCGTAGTCAATATCAGCCATGTGGGTGCAGACTGAATTCAAAAAGTGTCTGTCGTGCGAGATAATCACCATGGTGCAAGTGCGTTTATTTAGCTCAATGCTTAACCAGTTAATTGTCTCAATATCTAAGTTGTTTGTTGGTTCGTCCAATAACAAAATATCGGGATTGGCGAATAAGGCCTGAGCGAGTAATACACGTAGCTTACGACCGGGAGCGACTTCACTCATTAAGCCAAAATGTAACGACTCTTCTATGCCTGCATTGAGCAAAATATCACCTGCGCGACTTTCTGCGGTGTAGCCATCCATCTCGGCAAATTCAGTCTCAAGGTTTCCCACTTTCATGCCATCGGCATCAGACATCTCAGGCAGACCATAAATCCGCTCACGTTCGGCTTTGATTGCCCATAGCTCTCTGTCACCCATAATCACAGCATCAATAACCGTGTGTTGTTCAAAAGCGAACTGATCCTGACTCAAGATACCCAGCTTATCACCTGGAGTAATCGACACATTCCCAGAGCTTGGCTCTAGCTCACCACTCATTATTTTCATTAACGTTGATTTACCACAGCCGTTAGCGCCGATTAAACCGTAGCGGTTACCCTTATCGAATTTAGCCGAAATATTTTCGAAAAGAGGCTCAGAGCCAAATTGCATGGTGATGTTTGCTGTTGAAATCAAAGGAAAGTCCGAAGGGTATAAGAATTAAGGATGCGCAGTCTACAGAGTAACTGTTTTCGAGTATATGGTGCGGCTGTTAAAAAATTATTAGATCACTCTAATTATTTCTAATTTCTTATCTATAGCGCTCAGTTTTAATAATTATCATGATGCTGGTTAGGTGTTTAGGTCTGTTTAATGCAAGTTTTATCGTATAAGTGGTAATCAATCCATGCTTACGGTTGGCCGGATAAGCGATAGCGCCATCCGACAATAGCTTGAATTCAGCATCTTGCCGGATGGCGTTCCTTATCCGGCCTACAAGAAATTTATGCAAAGTCCTGTTTCAGGAGTGCTAATCAGTAGCATTGAGCAGCCATTAGGTGTTGATGATTACGATGGCAGGGATATAACGATCAGCATCTGAGAAATATTATTCCATTGCTTCAACTAGCATATTTTTCTTTTTAGCTAACTGCTTTAATTTAGGCGAATTAAATTGCAGTAATAATATTCCAATAAGCCCTGTACCTAAAACGCTTGCGAATATGCGAGGTACTAGATGTCCCCAGTTGATGCTTTGCCCATTCGAGGTTAGACCTAGTAAGTCGCCCCCTATGAATAAAAAGATACTAGCCAAGGTCAGTAACACGGCTACGTAAACTAAGCTAACACCAGCTAAATTAACCATTTTCCATTTTTTTTGTTCGGCATGTATATGCTGAATAAATTGTTTATTGATGATATTGAGTTTTGACTGTGTTTTGCTTTGTAGGTTGCTTAAAAACTTGTCACTTATTGTTTCCGTTCTGCATAACAATGGATAAGGTTGATGTGCAAGCAAGGTGAGGTGCTCATCGTAAGTTGAGTTGAAAAGCTTATGATGATCAAACTCAGCTGGAAATTCTTGTTGCATGATCTTGCTACCTTTCCATTTCTTATAGGTCGTCTCTTTGATGGCTTCAAGCTTTGCCGCGTGAAAACGTGAGAGGAGGGCATCCACTTCAGGAATGTCTGCAAAGAAAGGGTCTGACTGAATATGAATGTAATATAGGGGTGAATGCTTGATTAATGCTTTGATGTGGCTGATGGCTGCATCTTTATTATCCGTTTGAATTAACTGCTGGGCTATTTCATAGAGGTAATACAGATTGTTGGTCTGATCCAGGCTGGCAGAACGCTGTAGTGCTTTAGTCGCATTGGTGCTGTCGCCCATCAAATAATAAGTCATGCCAAGGTAGCGAAGTGCTATTTGTGCAAGAGGGCTATCTTCTAAAATACAACGGTCGATGACTTGGTTTAAATAGGTGTTAGCTGCTTGGTAATCTTCAAATAAATGGAAGTAAATCCATGCCAGATTAAACTCTGTTAGTACATCATTGGGTTGTGTATCTAATTGGTTTAAAAACTTCCATTCCAAATCATTGAGTGGTGTGTTTTCGCCCTCTTGATCATTGCTATGCTTCTGTTGCTTCAAATAATCACAGAGAGCACTTTGTAAATCAGTAGCTTCTTTTGTGAGGTGTTTATGCAATGTGCTTTTGCAGTTATCTACCTGATTTCTGATCTGTTGAGCATGCATTCTGATGTCAGTTTTCACATATCGCAGTACTTCTACATTAAAGTGTGAATGCTTAAGGTTATATTTCAAACCTTGGTGATAAAGATAAGAAATATCAGTAATTTCTAAGTCTTGTAAATAAGTGAAGTATTCAAGATAAAGATGTTGAAAGCCATTTTGATTCAGATATAAAGTGGCACTGTTCTCATGGGTGTTGCTTTCATGGGCATTGTTTTCAATGGTATTAGCGCTCTTTTTTTTGTTACTCTTTGGAGAGGTGGAGGGTGCGGTAGGAGATAAAGGAGATATAGTAGCCATGTCTTTTATATTTATTATTTATTAGGGGTGATGCAAAGATAGCTGGTTTTAATTTAATCTCAAAGGTTGTTCCTATGAATGTAGATACTGTCTAGATGGACGGTTCTGAATAAATTGAGTTTGTTACTTGGTTAAGGTTTGAGCAAGCTGTAATAACAAGATGATGCAGTATTATGAAAGAAATAAATCAACACATTAAACGATTAAAAGCATGTGAGGCTTGTCCTGAAATGGTTGGCCCGGTGATAACTGGCGAGCCTATCTGTTCAAATATTATGTCTGTTGGGCAAGCACCTGGAGTGCATGAAGGTAAATTGCAACGTCCGTTTGCATGGACAGCAGGAAAGACCTTATTTAAATGGTTCGAATCCATTGGGGTAACAGAGCAACAGTATCGACAACAGGTTTATATGGTTGCGGTGTGTCGATGTTTCCCCGGTAAAAATCCGAAAGGAGGTGACCGTGTGCCTTCTAAACAGGAGATAACGGAATGCTCACGTTGGTTAGATGATGAATATCGACTACAGCAGCCAGATTTAATCATCCCTATTGGTAAGTTAGCGATTCAACAATATCTTGATTTCAAGAAGCTAACGGAAGTGGTGGGTAGTGTTCATCAGGTAGATGTGGCAGGTCGAGAGCTTAGTGTTATTCCTCTGCCTCATCCTTCTGGAGTTTCAACGTGGTTCCGAACGGAGCCAGGAAAGAGCCTGTTGCAGGTAGCTTTACAGTTGATTGCAGAACAACCAGCTTGGATGGATGCTTTTGCAGAGCAGCAGAATGCTAAAGACACTGAAAACTCAACCAGACCTAATCAGTAATCCCCTAATAACTCCTAGAAACTGATAAAAAGACAAGAATAGAAGATGCCTGATATTGTCTTGTTAATAAAGCAGTCTATAATAGCGACTTGAAAATATTGTTTCCTAAGGAACTTTAATGATTCTCGTAACTTCTCTTCAATGAGAAAACGATGATTTATCATAACTCCTAAATAAAGATAACATTAACGGAATTAAGAATTTTGTCTGAACAAACAGAATTATCAAGCACGGATGAGGTAGTGACTACTCGTCCCTCGCTATTAAAAATAGGCTTTAGTATTCTTGTAGGCTTCATGCGTATTTTGCGTGTACTTTTTCTTGTGGCTATCGTGGTAGGCGCATTGATGGCGGCTGCTTATGTATTGAAGCAAGATGAAAAGGTAACTCGGCAGTTTGAGGGCAAACGTTGGTCATTACCGGCTCGTGTGTTTGCTCGACCACTGGAGCTTTATGAAGGAAAAACACTGTATGCCCGTGACCTAGAAAAAGAGCTTCACTTATTACGTTATCGTAAGACGAATAACCCATCCGCAACGGGCCAGTACAGTAAAAAAGGCAACAGTTTTGTGATTCATACACGAGGCTTCCAGTTTGC
>JAZGES010000177.1:0-2922 GCA_036478935.1 Thiotrichaceae bacterium | reverse complement strand
CCTTCTGAAAAGGAGTCTTGTTCTGCCGACTGCTCATGACCTAGCGCATCTGGAAGTAATCGGGTGACCGCGTCTATCAGCACCATTGCGCCTAGCTCACCACCACTGAGAACATAATCACCTATTGACCACTCCTCATCTACTTCCAGTTCTATAATTCTTTCATCGATGCCTTCGTAACGACCACAGAGCAGGATTAACCCTTCCTCCTTGTTCGCTACGGCGGCAATCATAGCCTGATTTACTGTTTTACCTTGCGGACTTAAGTAAACCACTTTACTAGCAGGCGATTGCTTTTTTGCATCTTTTATTGCTGACAAGACTACATCAGCCTTCATGACCATTCCTGGCCCACCGCCATAAGGTCGATCATCGACTGTGCGGTGTTTGTCTGTTGCAAAATTGCGAGGATTAATGCAGTTAAGCTCTATTAGTCCTCGTTCTGAAGCTCGACTAGTTACGCCATATTCCGTAACTGATTCAATCATTTCCGGAAAAAGAGTAATAACGTCAAAATGCATCACTAAAACTCTGGATCCCAATCTACTACTATACGAGAAGCTTCCAAGTCTACGGATTTAATGACATCGTCTTTAATCCATGGAACCATGTGCTCTCTTTCTTCACCTTTGACGACTAAAACATTGTTGCTACCGGTATCAAATACCCAATCAACAACACCTAGCTCTACATCTTCTAACGTGAAAACGGACACACCTTCAAGGTCTGTCCAATAAAAGTTATCTTTTGACAACTTGACCAACTGATCTTTCTTAATACCTATTTCAGTACCGATCAAGCTAAACGCATGATCACGATCATCAATACCTTCAAGTTGTGCTATTACCGCTTTACCTTGTTTTTGACCTTTAATGACATTGATAGCTTGCCAGCTACCTTTGTTGCCATTAACGCCTTTCTTATAAAGGTACAGCGGTGAATACTTAACAATTTGCTGCTTAGGTGAGGTGTGTGAAAATATTTTCACCCATCCCTTTACACCGAAAACTCCTGAGATTTTCCCAAGAGTTAGCATGTCATCCAAGGGATTCATTGCTACTCATCTAGCTAGCAGTTACGCAGCTTTTTCTTCTGTTTCGCTTTCTGCTGGAGCAGCAGCGTTTTCTTTTATAAGCTTCGCTACGCGATCAGAAGGCTGTGCGCCTTTAGAAATCCAGTGATCAACACGCTCTTGATCCATGCGTAAACGCACTTCTTGGCCTTTAGCTAAAGGATTAAAGAAACCCATTTGCTCAATATAACCACTATCACGAGGCTTTCGTGAATCTGTTACTACAATTTTATAAAAAGGACGTTTCTTAGAACCGCCTCTAGCCAAACGAATAGTGACCATAGTCAAAACCTTAAAATTTAATGTTATTAAGACGGCAACAACCATCAAAAAATAGACGCGTAATTGTACGGATTTTTTTCCAAATGTGAAGTAAAAACAATTTATATTTGTATTTATCCACCATTTGACTGGATTTTGTTTAATTCACCAGCATTTAAACCTAAACTAGACCCGTCAGACAATAATAATAATAAAACCACGGAAACCCATGAAAACACAACTACTCTCCCTAGTAATTGGTGCTTCAGGTTGCATGACTCAGGTCGCAATCGCAGACACTAGCCTCGCAGACAAAAGTCTAAAACAAGTTTCAACCTCATCAGCTGCCGCAAAAGCTGTGACGTTAAAGCCTCCACAAGCCAAATCACTTATGCCCTCCGCGCCATCAAAAGTAGAAAAACTAATCAAAAAGGCAAAGCACCTTCAACAAGGTACTAGCGCTCTAGGCAAGAATGTAGCACCCATCATTAGTAAAGATGTGGTTGGCGTACAGTATTCTACCAAATGGTAGAAGCTTAACAGCTTGAGTAAGGTGATTTGACTAGGAGCAAAAGCTGACTATGTCCTTTGAGCACGAGCAGGATTGGTAAGATCTTTGCGTCAAGCACCTAAAACTAGAAGCTACCGGGAGGAGGCATCCCACCGCCCATTCCCGGCGGCATCTGACCTTTGAGAGAGCGCATCATTTTACGCATACCCCCACCCTTGAATTTTTTCATCATTTTTTTCATTTGCTTATGTTGCTTGAGCAAACGATTAACATCCTGAATCTGTACACCACTTCCTTTTGCAATGCGCTTTTTATGCGACCCCTTTATAATATCAGGGAAGCGGCGCTCTCTAGGCGTCATTGAGTTAATAATGGCAACCATTCGACCCACTTGCTTATCGTTGGCTTGGTCTTTAAGACCTGCTGGCATGCCATTTACACCTGGCAACTTATCCATCAAACCCGCCATGCCACCCATTTTTTCCATTTGCAGCATTTGATCACGCAAATCTTCTAGATCAAAAGCCTTTCCTTTATTTAACTTCTTCGCTAAGCGTTGGGCTTTTTTATGATCTACTTTACGAGTGACATCTTCAACTAAGCTAAGCACATCACCCATACCCAAAATACGGGAAGCCATTCTGTCAGGATGGAAAGGTTCAAGTGCATCTAGCTTCTCACCCATACCGATAAACTTAATCGGCTTGCCTGTAATTTGGCGAACAGATAATGCAGCACCACCTCTAGCATCACCATCTGCTTTAGTTAATATGACACCTGTTAGTGGCAGCGCATCATCAAAAGCTTTTGCAGTATTCGCCGCATCTTGACCTGTCATACTATCGACAACAAATAGCGTTTCTACCGGATCAATCGCCGTATGAATGCCTTTTATCTCAGCCATCATCTCTGCATCAACATGCAAACGACCTGCTGTATCCACAATTAGCACGTCAGCAAATGATTTCTTTGCTACTTTAAGTGCGGCTTTAGCTATTTTTATGGGAGATTGTTTTGCATCACTTGGGATAAAAGTAGCACCTACTTCAGATGCAACCATTTCTAACTGTTTTATTGC
>JAZGES010000176.1:0-2038 GCA_036478935.1 Thiotrichaceae bacterium | reverse complement strand
AGTTAACTATGCGTACTTTTCATATTGGTGGAGCAGCTTCACGATCTGCTGCGATTAGTAATGTTCAAGTTAAATCCGCAGGAACGATTAAATTAAATAATTTAAAAACAGTTACTAATAAAGACGGACATTTAGTCGCTGTATCTAGGTCTGGTGAAGTGGGTGTCATGGATGCTTATGGTAGAGAGCGGGAGCGTTATAAAATTCCATACGGATCTGTTTTAACGGTTAATGACGGTGGGGCTGTTGAAACAGGTGATATTATTGTGAGCTGGGATCCTCATACTCACCCCGTAGTGACAGAAGTTAATGGATTTGTTCAATTAATTGATTTTATTGATGGTGTGACTGTTCAGGAACAGTCAGATGATATTACTGGCTTGACGTCTAGGGTGGTTACAGATCCTAAGCTTAGAAGTGCTGCTGGTAAAGAGCTAAGGCCTATGGTTAGATTGCATGATGAGCAAGGAGATTCTATAAATCTGCCAAATACAGATATTCCAGCACAATATTTTTTACCTGCAGGCGCAATAGCAGGTATTAAAGATGGTGGGGAAGTGATGGTCGGTGATGTTTTAGCTAGAATCCCCCAAGAATCAAGTAAAACAAGAGATATCACGGGGGGATTACCTCGAGTTGCAGATTTATTTGAGGCGCGTAAAACTAAAGACCCTGCGATATTAGCAGAGGCAACAGGTATGATTTCTTTTGGTAAGGAGACAAAAGGAAAGCAACGTGTGGTTATCACTGACTCAGAAGGTGAGCAATATGAGACATTAATTCCGAAATGGCGTCATATTACTGTTTTTGAGGGAGAGTTTGTTGAAAAAGGTGAGACAATTGCTGAAGGTGAATTAACCCCACACGATATATTAAGATTACGGGGTATTGAAGAATTAGCTGACTATTTAGTTAAAGAAATTCAAGATGTTTATCGGCTTCAAGGTGTGGGTATTAATGATAAGCATATTGAAGCAATCATTCGCCAAATGTTAAGAAAAGTTGATATAACTTCATCAGGAGAAACAGATTTTGTTAAAGGAGAACAAGTCGAAAGAGGGTTTGTTAATGAGGTAAATGACAAGATGGAAAAGGATGGGAAAATCCCTGCAAGTTATGAGTCTGTTTTATTGGGCATTACAAAAGCCTCTCTTGCGACGGAGTCTTTTATTTCAGCTGCATCATTTCAAGAAACTACACGTGTTTTAACAGATGCAGCAGTTAGAGGAATAAGTGATGGCCTGAATGGATTAAAAGAAAATGTTATTGTAGGTCGATTGATACCTGCAGGAACGGGCTTGGCATATCATGAGCAGCGAAAAAAGAAACGTTTAAATAAAGCTATTAAAGATTCTGTTCCAGAAACCGTTGTTGTAGATACGGATGAAGTTGAAGAGGCGCTTAAGCAAGCGTTAAATACAGAATAAATATAAAAAATATTGACCTATTCTACATAATAAGTGTATTATATACGGCTAACGTAAGTTAAGTGCTTGAGTCAAGTAAGAGCCGGTTTGGTGAAGCTTGTTGTCTCGGTATCTGACATTTAAAATTGTAATTGGAGTAAATTAAGATATGGCAACGATCAACCAGTTGGTTCGGAAGCCTCGTGCTAAAAAGATTGATAAAAGCAATGTTCCAGCATTGAAGGCGTGCCCTCAAAGACGTGGAGTTTGTACTCGTGTTTATACTACAACACCCAAAAAGCCAAATTCAGCAATGCGTAAAGTTGCGAGGGTTAGGTTGACTAGTGGTTATGAGGTCAGTAGTTACATAGGCGGAGAGGGTCATAACCTACAGGAACACTCTGTCGTGTTAATTAGAGGTGGCCGTGTGAAGGATTTGCCTGGCGTTCGATATCACGTTGTTCGTGGAAGTCTTGATACTTCTGGGGTTGATGGAAGAAAAGCAGGGCGTTCGAAATATGGCGCCAAAAAACCTAAGTCTTAAGAGGTAGTAATAAATGTCAAGAAGAAGAGCGGCAACAAAACGAAGCGTGATACCTGACCCTAGATTTGGTAGCGAAATGTTGACTAAA
>JAZGES010000175.1:0-3786 GCA_036478935.1 Thiotrichaceae bacterium | reverse complement strand
AGCTAATCCCTGATGCGACTGCATCCAAGGCACAATTAATTTTAGGGATCATGCCGCCTTGGATGATTTCAGCGTCAATAAGGCGACTAACATCGTGTGATTTGAGACCTGTCAGCAGTTTGCCGTCGTTGTCTAATACGCCAGGTGTATTCGTTAGCAGTAACAATTTTTCTGCATTAAGCACGATGGCCATTTTACCCGCCACAATATCGGCATTGATGTTGTAAGCTGTGCCGGCTTCACCTACGCCGATGGGAGCAATAACGGGTATGAATCGGTCATTATCTAGCATTTCAACAATACTTGGATCAATAGATGTGACTTCACCTACATGCCCTAAGTCTATGATTTCTGATGGCTGATTGCCCTTTGATTTCTTTTTTAATTCAAGCTTTTTTGCACGGATAAAGTTGCCGTCTTTTCCTGTTAAGCCAATGGCTTTTCCACCGGCTTGATTGATGAGGCTAACAATTTCTTTATTGACTAAGCCACCGAGAACCATTTGCACTATGTCCATGGTTTCACTGTCGGTTACTCTCATTCCATCAATGAACTGGCTCTCTTTTCCTATCTTCTTTAGCATGCTGCCGATTTGTGGGCCGCCACCGTGCACCACAACAGGGTTTATCCCTACTTGTTTGAGCAATACGATATCTTGTGCAAATTGCTTCTTGAGTGACTCATCGGTCATAGCGTTGCCACCATATTTGATGACAATGGTTTTACCAGAATAGCTTTGGATGTAGGGAAGGGCTTCTATTAGAATTTCAGCGGTTTGCATGGCTTGTCCTGTGTGTTTTATATCTTATCTTTGCAGAGTGTCACAAAGTTCTCGTAGCCTGTGTTGAGGTGACGTAACACGGGTTTTAAAGTTTATATTTCCCGTGTTTCGCTGTCGCTCAACACAGGCTACATTGGGCTTTACAATCTCTATAATAGAGTTGGGAAAGGTTAGGCTCCTATTTATGTCCAGAATGACCAAAACCACCTTCGCCACGATCTGTATCTGAGAAATCATCTACTTGATTCAAACTCACTTGAATAATGGGCACAAATACCAATTGAGCTATACGATCAGCTACCTCTATAGTGAATGCATCTTTACTTCTGTTCCAGCAAGAAATATAGAGCTGACCTTGGTAGTCAGAATCAATTAAACCAACGAGGTTTCCTAAGACGATACCGTGTTTATGTCCAAGACCAGAGCGAGGTAAAATAGTCGCTGCCATACTAGGGTCGCTTATATGAATAGCCAGACCGGTAGGAATCAGCTGAGTTTCGCCAGATTTGAGAGTGATAGCCTCATCAATACAAGCGCGTAAATCCATCCCTGCCGAGCCTTCAGTGGTGTATTGAGGTAGAGGGATGGTGTCACCGATACGGTTATCCAATATTTTGAAATCAACGGTTTTCATTAAACGTCCTGTTAGTTGGTGTTTTCAGTTTCTTTGAGAATGATTAGGTTGTAGTTGTATGTAGTCTAGTTGGATGGTGCAGCTGCATGATAATGAGTTGCGATTAAAGCAATCAGTTGTTCAGCCAATTGTGTTTTACTGGTTAAGGGTAGGGTGGTTTTACCATCCTCCCAAAGTACTAGTAAGGTATTATCATCCACGTCAAAGCCTTTATTTTTACCTACTTGATTGGCTGCAATCATATTCAGCTTTTTATTAACTAGCTTACCTTGAGCGTAGCTTTCAAGGTTATTGGTTTCGGCAGCAAATCCTACAGTAAATAAGTCGGGTAAGGCATGGCTGATTTCAGATAATATATCAGGGTTTTTTGTCAGAGTGAGTGATAGTGTTTCACTTGATTTTTTGATTTTATCCGTGGCAATCGTGGTTGCAGAATAATCAGCTACTGCCGCGCTAGAAATAAAGATATCGGCTTCGTTCGCTTTTTCTTTTACTGCTACGAACATATCAATTGCTGATTCAACTTTGACAAGCTCTGCACCTGATGGAGCTTCAATATTGACCGGGCCAGATACCAGCGTAACTTTTGCACCTTGCTGTAGAGCGGCTTGCGCAATAGCATAGCCCATCTTGCCTGAGCTGCGATTCGTTAAATATCTAACAGGGTCTAAAGCTTCACGAGTGGGGCCAGCAGTGATGAGTACCGATAGGTCTCTTAATTTCTGGAATGAGGTAGATGGAGTAATTGATGAGCTATTAGTTAAGGTAGTTAAGGCTTCAATAATAGCGGTTGGCTCAAGCATTCGACCTAACCCGACATCGCCACAAGCCTGTTCGCCGGAGTCTGGTCCAAGTAGTGTAATATCACTTTGTTTCAGTTTATTGATATTTTCTGTGGTTCTTACATGACTCCACATAGCTTGGTTCATAGCAGGAGCTATTATTAACTTAGCTTTACTGGCTAAAACTAATGTCGTTAACAAGTTATCTGCCATACCATTAGCAATCTTAGCGATGGTATTCGCAGTGGCAGGTGCGATCAGAATAATATCCGCCCATTTTGCTAATTCTATATGCCCCATCGCCGCTTCAGCTTCCAAGTCAAAAAGGTCGCTATGCACTGGGTTGGCTGATAACGCTTGCAAGGTGAGCGGAGTAATAAACTCTTGCGCACTAGCTGTCATACAGGCACGCACATTGGCATCTTGTTTAATCAGTAGACGTGTTAATTCGGCTGCTTTGTAGGCGGCTATCCCTCCACTTATCCCAAGAAGAACGTTGATGCCTTTAAGGTTTGTCATAATGAGCGAGTCTACAACATTTAATAATAAAAATTTACTTATATAAAAGTTGATTAAAAGAGCTAAGTAAAAACTAAGAAAAAACTAAGTAAAAACTATGGCAATTACAGATTGGCCTCTTGAAGAGAGACCCAGAGAAAAATTACTGATCAATGGAGCGACTTCATTATCTGATGCAGAGTTGTTAGCTATCTTTTTGCGTACCGGCGTAAAGGGGCTGACTGCCGTTGATATGGCAAAACAGCTACTAGATGAACATGGTAGTTTACGTGACCTGTTAGCCGCTGATATTGATAAATTTTGCCAAAGCCGAGGGTTGGGTGAAGCTAAATACGTACAGCTTCAAGCAGTCATAGAAATGAGCCGACGCTACTTTGATGAAAAGCTTAAACGGGGAGATGAAATCACCAGTGCGAGCAAAGTAAAAGACTATCTAAAATCAAAACTGCGTGACTATCAACATGAAGTGTTTGCCTGTTTATTTTTAGATAACCGGCATCGCATTATCAAATATGAAGAAATGTTTACAGGCACGATTGATGGTGCGAGTGTGTACCCTAGGGAGGTGGTAAAGCGAGCTTTGGCTCACAATGCTGCTGCTCTTATCCTTGCGCATAATCACCCGTCAGGTGTTGCTGAACCGAGTGAGTCTGATAAGCGTATTACGCAACGTTTGAAAGATGCATTAGGTCTTGTAGATGTACGTGTGCTGGATCATTTTGTGGTGGGTGATGAAGTGGTGTCGTTTGCTGAGCGTGGGCTGTTGTAGGAGTTCTGATATGTGGGGTCGAAATGAATTCAACCCCACATTCCCGTATTACTGACAAGATCTAGGAAACTAATACCGTCTAAAATACCCTAGTTGCTGATTGCGACTAGCTACATCCGGCTGACGACCTTGTTTTTCTTCTTCAAAAGAAAAAATAGGTGTGATTTTAATAGCGGTGCTGTCATGCGAGTCTATTAGCTGGCTAACTTTTTCAACAGGCTGTGCTTTCGGTGTAGTTTCGTTCTCAATAGCTGTTTTAGTTTTATCTTTATCAAGGTCTTTCGATCGAGCTGAATCAATG
>JAZGES010000174.1:0-3311 GCA_036478935.1 Thiotrichaceae bacterium | reverse complement strand
AGAAATGGCAGAAATAAAAAAGGCCGGGTTAAAACCCAGCCTTACATTTTGTGCTTAGTTGTTAGTCTAATTCTAAATTAGAATGTTGGACCAGCAACTTTATATGTTTCTGCTTGCTTCACGGCATCGTGTGCTTGCTTAAGTGCTTTCTTAGCCAATTTCATTGCCTTTCCAGCATCTTTCTCTTCACTGGCTTTTTTCATGAACTTTCCAGTATCGCGCCATTCGTAGCCAAGTGACTTAGCTTTTTCATTAGCTGCTTTTGCTTCTTTTAAAACTGAAGCTAGATCATCGCCTGCTTGTACTGATGTTGCTGTGAAAGCTAGTAATAGCGAAGCTAATAAGATCTTGAATTTCATTGAGGACTCCTTTGGTGGTAAGTAGGTGTAATAAAAAAGGTGATATAAATTATTTCTTTCTCAAACGTTTTTTATCAGTTTACCCGTACAGGGTCAATCTCTATAATGACTGACTAATTTACAGGATAGGGATAAGGACAGACCATGAGAATACTAGAAGAAGCATTGACGTTTGATGATGTACTACTAATACCAGCGCATTCTACGGTCTTGCCTGCTGAGGTTGATCTGAAAACACGTATCACTCGTGATATAGAGTTAAATATACCTTTGGTGTCTGCCGCGATGGATACAGTGACTGAGTCAAGACTAGCGATTGCATTGGCTCAGGAAGGTGGCATTGGTGTCATTCATAAGAATATGGATATTGATGCACATGCAGATGAAATTCGCAGAGTTAAAAAGTTTGAAAGTGGTGTCATCGTAGACCCTATTACAGTGAGCTCAACGGTTACCGTTAAGGATGTATTAGATTTAACGCACATGCATAAAATTTCAGGTGTGCCAGTGGTTGATGGTGAAGATTTGGTCGGTATCGTGACCTCAAGAGACTTGCGCTTTGAAACACAGATGGATGCACCGGTTACTTCGGTAATGACTCACAAAAAAGACTTGGTTACTGTAAAAAAAGGTGCCTCGAAAGAAGAAGTAGAAGCTCTTTTGCATAAGCACAGAATAGAAAAAGTACTTGTGGTAGACGATGATTTTCATCTTTACGGCTTAATTACAGTAAAAGACATCCAAAAATCTACTGACTTCCCTTTAGCGAGTAAAGATAGCAGTGGTAGCTTGATTGTTGCTGCGGCAGTTGGCACGGGTCACGGCACAGAGGATCGTGTAGCAGCATTAGTGGCAGCAGGCGTTGATGTGATTGTGGTTGATACAGCGCATGGTCATTCTCAAGGCGTATTGGATCGTGTTAAATGGGTAAAGCAGAGCTATCCTGATGTACAAGTTATTGGTGGTAACATAGCTACAGCTGATGCGGCTAGAGATCTCGTTGCAGCTGGGGCAGATGCTGTGAAAGTGGGCATCGGCCCCGGTTCTATCTGTACTACACGTATAGTTGCTGGAGTAGGCGTTCCGCAAATAACGGCTATTATGAATGTGGCAAAAGAACTAGAAAAAACAGGTGTGCCGTTCATTGCGGATGGTGGCGTACGTTACTCAGGTGATGTATCAAAAGCACTAGCAGGAGGCGCTTTTACCGTGATGATGGGTAGTATGCTGGCAGGTACTGATGAGTCACCCGGTGACGTTGAAATATATCAAGGGCGCTCGTATAAGTCTTATCGTGGAATGGGATCTTTAGGTGCGATGGCGAAAGGCTCTAGCGACCGTTACTTCCAATCAGAAAATGCAGCCGATAAGTTAGTACCTGAGGGAATAGAAGGGCGTGTTCCATACAAAGGCTCGATCTCTCCCATTATTCATCAAATTCTGGGTGGCTTACGTTCAACCATGGGTTATGTCGGTTGTAAAGATTTGTCAGCGTTACGAACTGACGCTCAGTTTGTACGGATTTCTAATGCAGGTATGGCAGAATCTCATGTACATGATGTGACTATCACAAAAGAAGCACCTAATTATAGGGTTTAGCTCTCTGTTGTCTATTAACCACCTTAACTAATTAAGGTGGTTTTCTACTAAGTTTAATTCTCAACTATCAAGGACTACATTCCAAAGAACATCTCCTCATCTTCCTCTTCTTCAGCAACCTCAATAGGTGCAAGCTCAAGCCCTTTAAAGGCATTTTCTGCCGGTTTCCCTTTCATATTACCAATGGGGTTTTCATCAAGGTTGATTTTTACTTGAAGATTATTAGGTGAATCAGCATTTTTCAGCGCTTCTTCAAGGCTAATTCGACCTTCTTTGTATAACTTATAGATGTGGCTATCAAAAGTCTGCATACCTTGCTCTTCTGATTTTTCCATCACTTCTTTAATACCAGAAACATCTCCTTTTTTGATTAAGTCTTTAATAATCTGTGTGCCTAAAAGTATCTCAATGGCAGCGACTCGCTTACCGTCTAAGGTAGGTATTAATCGTTGTGAAATGAAGGCTTTCAGGTTTAATGAGAGATCTAGTAGTAACTGGTGATGACGTTCTTCTGGGAAGAAGTTGATAATGCGGTCAAGTGCCTGATTAGAGTTATTTGCGTGCAAGGTAGAAAGACAAAGGTGCCCCGTTTCGGCAAATGCTAGAGCATGCTCCATAGTATCTTGAGCACGTACCTCTCCAATTAAAATAACATCAGGTGCTTGTCGTAACGTGTTTTTCAATGCATCTTCATAAGAGTCCGTATCTACTCCTACTTCACGTTGATTGACTAAAGATTTTTTATGAGGATGTACATACTCAATAGGGTCTTCAATAGTAATGATATGACCCGATGTCGTTCTGTTTCTATGATCAATTAGAGCGGCTAAAGAGGTCGATTTACCAGAGCCGGTACCGCCAACAAATAAGATCAAACCATTCTTTTCCATAATCACTTTCTGGAGAACAGGGGGTAAGCCTAAGTCATCAATATGGGGGATTTCAACCTTGATATTTCTAATAACCATGGCAACACAGTTACGTTGCTGGAAGATATTGATTCTGAATCTTCCAATCCCTTCTTTGGAAATTGCAAGGTTCATTTCGGGGCTTTTTTCGAAAAATGCTTGCTGTTCTTCATCCATTAATTCATTAGCTATTTCTTTTAAGTAGCTTTGAGTTAATTTTTTTTCCTCTATGGGAGTTAATGCTCCTTGGAATTTGGCACAAGGTGGTGCGTCTACCGTGAGATATAAATCAGAGCCGTCTTTATCGACGAGCATTTTTAGATAATCATTGAATTCCATGAAGCTATTCCCGAGTTTTATTTTTAATAGAGGTGCCCTAGAAGCGTTGACAGAATAACGGTATTAGCAAGGCTGAACTATTTTTATCAGACGATGTGCATCCATT
>JAZGES010000173.1:0-6259 GCA_036478935.1 Thiotrichaceae bacterium | reverse complement strand
AACAAAATCTGTTAGCTGCTTTTCAATATAATTAGCATGCTGACCTGCCAGTTTTGGCCATAAAGGATTTCCGCTGTTACCATCAGCTCCATGACAAGCCGTACAAGTAGCTGACTTTTCTTTCCCTTTTGCAGCATCACCGACTGCTTTAGCTTCAGTGGCGGCACTGTTAGCAAAGCTACAAGTTGTTGATAATAGCGCTAGGCTGGCTAAGGTCATTGTTAAAGAAGTTTTCATTTAATTATTCCAGTAAATAGTCTAGATCGAGTCCAGATGTAGTAGCAATCAAAGTTGTGAGTTAGGAAGATAAGCTATCGCTGATGCCCGTATCTTCTAACGTTAATTTCGTGGACTGTATATACCATATCAGCGAATACATTAGCAAATGGTAACTACTCAACTTATCCTCTATATTGCCCAATAGTTGCGTTGAAAGTGCTCAAGTATACCCATACGTTCCGCGCTTTCGCCTTACTCTTGAACAAATAGAGGACAATTTGAGTAGCTACTTAATTAGTGACGTCAAATCTAACATGAGTTTTTATATCACTGCTTCTTAGTTTAGTATGGTGGCTCAAATAGTATAATCAGTAACTACTTCGCTCAATTAGAGACATCATCATAGTGAATAAAAATTATCATCAAGCTAAATTTGAGCTAAGTGCATCTAGCCCCTCTTCATTGCCCCCAGAACTTGGCTTCGAAGTGGCTTTTGCTGGTCGTTCAAATTCTGGCAAGTCCAGTTCATTAAACCGAGTTTGCCAACAAAAAAGTCTAGCACGAACAAGCAAAACCCCTGGTAGAACACAGCTCATTAACTTCTTTTCCATTCCAGATGGTCGCTACTTAGTGGATCTTCCGGGTTATGGCTATGCCAAAGTACCTGATAAAGTAAAACGACAATGGCAGCGATTTATTGAGACGTACCTAGATACGCGTTGGACATTAAAAGGTTTGGTGTTGGTGATGGATATTCGGCATCCATTAAAAGAGTATGACAAGCTTATGCTAGGCTGGGCTGCAAAAAAGAAGTTAGCGGTTCATGTGTTATTGAATAAATCTGACAAGCTCAAGCGAGGCGAAGTGAATAACACCTTGTTTAAAGTTAGAAAAGAGTTAAAGAATTTCACTACAGCTGGGTCAGCTGATATGACGGTGCAAACGTTCTCTGCCAGTAAAGGAGATGGTTTGGATGAGTTATGGTCATTGTTAGACAGTTGGTTGTACAAGGAAGAAGATGAAGAAGAAGGCAAAGAAGCCGATCAGGATAAAAGTACTATTTAGGTGATTTGATGTGAAGAAGTTACCAAGGTTACGCCGAATTTTTGTTTCTAGTCTAATGATCTCATGAGGCGCTTAGTCATTCTAAGCAACGACTTGAGATCATTAGACTAGGAGCAACAAGGTTGCTATGCCCTTTGGGTACAAGTAGGATGGGTAACTTCTTTGCGTCAAACCACCTTAGTACATAGTAAAAAACCAAAGGAGAATATATGCAAGCCATAGAATCACTGCTATCCAGTATAAGCGGTTTTGTCTGGGGGCCAGTCATGCTGGCTTTTTTAATGGGTGTTGGGGTTTACCTAACCATTATATTAAAAGCCATTCCTTGGCGAAAACTAATGGATGCTATTTATACGCTTTTTGAGAGTCGTAAAGCTACTAAAGAGAAGGGCGACATAACGGGTTTTCAAGCACTGATGACAGCACTTTCTGCAACCGTAGGAACTGGAAATATAGCTGGAGTGGCGACAGCTATTGCCTTAGGTGGCCCTGGTGCGGTGTTCTGGATGTGGGTAATGGCGTTGTTTGGAATGGCTACTAAGTACTCAGAAGCAGTTTTAGCGGTTCATTATCGAGAAACAGATGATAAGGGTGATTACATTGGTGGTCCGATGTATTACATCCGCAATGGCATGGGAAAGAAATGGGGCTGGTTAGCCTTTATGTTTGCCTTATTTGGTATGTTGGCATCCTTTGGAATTGGTAATACGATTCAATCTAATTCGGTTGCACTAGCGGTTGCTGAGCACTTCAGTGTTCCAAACTGGGTAACGGGTTTGGTTATGGCTGTATTAGCTGGAATCGTTATTCTTGGCGGTGTTCGCCGCATTGGTAAAGTAGCTGAAAAGCTAGTGCCGGTAATGGCTATTCTCTATATTTTAGGTTCAATGGTAGTGATTGGTTCTAATCTGGGAGGAGTTCCCGCTGCTTTCATGACCATCATTAATGATGCCTTCACAGGAACCGCTGCCGCAGGTGGTTTTGCAGGAGCTTCTGTTTGGATGGCTATTCGTTTTGGTGTGGCGCGTGGTGTGTTCTCAAATGAAGCAGGTTTAGGTAGTGCGCCAATTGCTCATGCCGCAGCAAAAACCAATAGCCCTGTTAAGCAAGGCACGATTGCTATGCTGGGAACATTTATTGATACCATTCTAATTTGTACAATGACAGCACTTGTCATTGTGTTAACAGGTGCATGGACGGGTGGTGAGACATCATCTGCACTGTCAACACTAGCCTACAACACAGGGCTTCCTGGCTTTGGTAGTTATGTCGTGACACTTGGTTTAATCGTCTTTGCCTTCACTACAATCCTCGGTTGGAGTTATTACGGGGAACGCTGTGCAGAATACATCTTTGGTACTGCATCTATCTTGCCCTTTAGAATACTCTGGATTCTTGCCATCCCATTGGGAGCATTAGCCGCAGGGGAAAATGCTTCTGTCAAACTGCTTTGGTTATTGGCTGATGTGCTAAATGGTCTAATGGCAATACCTAACCTGATTGCGTTAGTTGTGTTGAGTCCTGTGGTTTATCGACTGACCAAAGATTATTACGCAAATAAATAACTAGGATAGGTTAATGGCAGAAAGAAAATCAATACACGGTCTTTGGTCCGGTAAGTTTGCATTTATTTTAGCGGCAACCGGATCGGCAGTGGGCTTAGGGAATATCTGGAAATTTCCTTACATCACCGGTGAAAATGGCGGTGGTGCCTTTGTGCTTTTCTATCTGCTGTGTATTGCTGTGATTGGTGTTCCTATTTTGATGGCAGAAGTTATGCTAGGTCGTCGTGGTAGGCAAAACCCAATTGGCTCTATGAATACATTAGCCATAGAAGAGAATGCATCCACTAAATGGAAGTGGATAGGGATCATGGGTGTTGTCACCGGAATCATGATTCTTTCCTATTACAGCGTAATTGGAGGCTGGGCTTTATCCTATTTCTTTGAAGCTGTTAGCGGAACGTTTAAGGGTATTTCTGCGGAAGCATCAGGTGAGCATTTTGGCGCATTAGTTGGCTCGTGGGATACCTTGCTGGGCTGGCACACTATGTTTATGGGGTTAACCTTATATGTTATCTCCAAAGGTGTCCGTGGAGGTTTAGAGAAAGCGGTGACTTTGCTCATGCCAGCCTTATTTATTCTGTTGCTTGTGATGGTTGGCTACGCCATGCAAACTGGTTCCTTTCAAAAAGGGCTAGACTTTCTATTCAGTGCTGATTTTTCCAAGCTAAATAAAGAATCTGCTTTAACCGCTATGGGGCATGCCTTCTTTACCTTGAGTCTTGGCATGGGAGCCATCATGGCATATGGCTCATACTTGCCGAAAAACGTATCCATTGCTGGAGCGGGTATAGCAATCGCATTAGCCGATACAGTCGTTGCGTTACTCGCAGGCATGGCTATTTTCCCCATCGTTTTTGCTAATGGTTTAGAACCAAGCTCAGGCCCGGGACTTATTTTTACCACGCTACCTATTGCATTTGGACAAATGCCCTTTGGTAATGTCTTTGCCGCTATCTTCTTTTTGTTGTTGATATTCGCAGCATGGAGTTCAGCTATCTCCCTGATAGAACCTGCTGTAGCTTGGTTGGTTGAGAAAACAGGAGTGACACGCTTTCGTGCAACCATCTTAATGGGAGGAGCTACTTGGCTCTTGGGGATAGGTTCGATCCTGTCCTTCAATGTATGGAAAAATGCTCAATTCTTGGATAAAACCTTTTTCGACTGGATGGACTACTTAACATCCAATATCCTATTGCCGTTCGGAGGTTTGTTAATCGCTGTCTTTGCTGGCTGGATCATGAGGAAGAAAAGCTCGCAAGATGAATTGGGGTTATCTACCGCAATGCACGGCTTATGGTCATTCTTGGTGAAATATGTGGCAATTACAGCTGTGTTGATTGTTATGTTTAAAGTATCAGGATTAATGGATTGGTTGATCAGTCTACTTTAAAAGAGCTTAATAGCCTGTCACCTAGTTGGGCGAGGTGGCTTGCCCAAGATGCTGATGGCACATGGTGGGCTTATGAACATGAGCCTAATGAATTTCATAAAGGCTGGTATGAGAACGAAGTAGGGCGGTTCGTGAAGTTATTAAAAGCTGAACCGAATACATTATGGAAAGACAGCTTGCAGCCAGCTATGCCAAGCAAGCCAATTACGAGTGACGAATAGTGCCAAGTATCATAAAAGGTCAAATCCAAAAAATATCCAAGCTGATTAACTTTTTCAATGTCGATATAAAATTAGAAGTAAATTCAGGTCTACTCTCTATTATTCAGAAATACTACGATGATGTTCTTGATGCTTCTGTAGGGTTAGAGGTGGATCATTGTTCAAACTATATTTGCGATATGACAAAGACCATTGGCAAAATTGTTGACGAGTTTGGACTCTATTTAAGTGATGACACCATAGCCTGTTTCCAGAGACTTATTCATTTTGAAACGGCTTACCATGATAATTTGAAAAAGTACGGAAGTGACCCTGAAGAGAGGCGGTCAATTGGCTTCACCTTCACGCAGCAAGCTCAATTAACTATAGGCGCTCTGGAAAGAACAGTGGTAGCTATATAAAAACTATATAAAGAATAGGAAATTATCAGTTCTTACTGCCTCCATTCACACGTATTAAATTCGTTCGTGCAAAGTCTCATTATACAGCCAAACGTGATCGCCACGCGGCTGGGGGTAAACCCACATGACGCTTAAACGCTCTGCTAAATGCAGCAAGGCTTTCATAACCCACTTCATTAGCTATCTGATCAATGCTGCGCTGGTTCTCTTCCAGCATTCTGCTAGCGACGAACATGCGCCACTTTGTCACATAAATCATAGGTGATTCCCCCAAGGTGGTTGAGAAACGTGCTGCAAAACGTGATGGGGAGATACTGACTTCGTTAGCAAGACTTTTTACTGACCAGTTATATCCGGGTTTAGAGTGAATAATCTCAATAGCGCGACCGATCACAGGATCTTTGAGGGCGGACAGCCAGCCGGATGATTGTTCTGGAAGTGCATCAACATGGGAGCGAATGGCTTCAACGCAAAGAATCTCCAGATAGCGTTGTACGACATAGCTATTCCCCACCGCTTGATATTGAAATTCCTGTACTAGCAGATTAACCACCCCATAAAGACGTGGATAACGGTTGGGGTTGGAAACGCTAAACTTCAAAAAAGGGGGTAGTGTTGCTAATAGAGGGTTGAGTACCATATCCTGCAAAAGGAAAACACCGCAAACTAACGAAGTACAGGGCAATTGTTCAGAATCATCTGGTTCAAAAGCATGGTTTCCACCACTCATGATCTCCTGAAAGGGAATGACTCGCTGCTCATTACCTTCATACAAAGTGTGTTCTATTCCCGAGAAACAAACCACCATTTCGCCTGCTTCAACCAGTGTACTTTCACCGTTTTTAAGCCTGATATTAATATGCCCCCGCTCAACCATGTGAAACGCCGCAATACGCACATCATCAGATGTTTCAAGCAGCTTATTCAAGGTGTTTGAATCAGGTACAGAAACAGCCCACGGGGTTTTGTATCTTTCTTTCAATAATAGACTTCCTGAAATCCGCATGGAATTTAGCACCTGACTTAAAGCATCGACAGAAACAGAGGGTGTAAGAGGTTTGGATAAAGATACAGTTGTTTTAAGCATTGTTACTCTTCTAATAAATATCTAATCTGCATTGTAGGATGTTAATCCTAACACAGAGTAATACTTTTGATGAACCATTGGAGAACTAATTATGTTACGACTCACCTTTATCACCTTGCTAGCCCTGTTGATGTGGCAAGCCCCTATTTATGCGGAGAAACAAGCAATGAAAAAAAGTTATGTTGTGATCGACCTGACTGTTAAAGACCCTGAAAAAATGAAGCAATACGGTAAAGTAGCCAAGAAGTTGATTGCTGAAAATGGCGGTAAATTTATTGCAAACAGCGAAGTAGAAACGCTTTACGGAACTT
>JAZGES010000172.1:0-3055 GCA_036478935.1 Thiotrichaceae bacterium | reverse complement strand
GTCACACTCCGCTTTCCCCATTTGAAAGCTTCACGTTTGTTTACACCTTTGTAAATATCAATCTTCTTTTTCCAGCGTTTATTCATTTTATCCAACACAATATAGTGCCCTGGTTGCCCATGAATTTTCACTTTACTCCCACGTTTCAAACCGTACTTATCTAAAAGATCACGCGAAACAGCGATTACTTTCATACCGGGTTTTAGCTTGTCACCCCATGCTGCGATATTAGGAGTACTGTCTGTTTGCCCTACGTGTGATGTGTAAGCCGTAGCGGTTACGGCTAATATTCGCTTGGTAACAGGTCGATCATAAACCACATGGGTTCTCTTATCTTTAGTATTCTGGTTTAGAATAGACTTAATCAAGTGATCTGAAATACCACCTAACATTTCTGCATTAGCCGTTCCAACCAACAGTAGCGTAGCAAATAGAAAAAGTACCGAGTGCTTGTAAATTAATGTGTTCATATTTTATAGAGCTTGATTCTTAGTTGAACCTGTAAAAAACAATATCAGAATATTAGCACTTAATAATATACTGATACATGATAATTTTTAACCATCAGACTAGTGGTACTTAAATTTAGAACCTGCATAGAATAAGAACCAATAAAAGAAACACTTATAAAAAAAATAGTGTTACTCGAAAAGCTTCGGTATAGTATTCAGCTTCAATTAACCCATGCAGGAGAGGCTTCGCTAGATTAAACGAAGCACCGAAGGCGCAAACCGTCCGGAAACGCTCAGGTAAAAAGGACTGCATGACGCATAGTTGACTCTGGAGAGCGATACAACCGTATCCACCGAAGGGTAGTAACCTGACTTAATTCGTCGGGGAATCTCTCAGGTTTCAGGACAGAGGGACGGCCTATACATGATACGTGCTACGATATCTGCCGCCTTTTGTTGCTTTGCTTGAGAAGAAACTATGTCCGATAAGAATACCGACCCAAAGACCCCCCAACGCACCCCACTTTACGAAAAGCATATTGAAGCTGGAGGTAAAATCGTTGATTTTGCTGGCTGGGAAATGCCGATTAATTACGGCTCACAAGTAGATGAGCATCATCAAGTCAGAAACGATGCGGGTATGTTTGATGTCTCACATATGGTTATTCTCGACCTCAAAGGTACAGAAGTAAAAAGCTTCCTGCGCCATTTGCTTGCTAACGATGTGGACAAGCTCAAAGATTCCGGTAAAGCACTCTACAGCTGTATGCTTAATGATACCGGCGGTGTGATTGATGACCTTATTGTCTATTACCTCTCTGATAAATCCTACCGCATGGTTATTAACGCTGCTACGCGTGATAACGACCTTGCTTGGATCACTCGACAAGTCGAAACCTTTGATGTGGATGTTCTTGAGCGTGAAGATCTTTCCATGATCGCAGTTCAAGGTCCTAACGCCAGAGAGAAAGCATTATCTTTATTAGACAGCGCTGCCGCAGAAAAGATAGGTAGCCTTAAACCTTTCTTTGGCCTTCCTTTGGGTGAAAATTTCTATGCTCGCACCGGATACACGGGTGAAGACGGATTTGAGATTATGATTCCCAATGAACAAGCTGCTAATTTGTGGGATTCATTGTTAGCAACAGGCGTTAAGCCTATTGGCTTGGGAGCGCGTGATACATTACGCCTAGAAGCGGGCATGAATCTATACGGCACCGATATGGATACCGAAACTTCGCCTCTCACTTCTGGTCTGTCATGGACAGTCGCTTGGAATCCTGAAGATAGAGACTTCTCTGGTCGCACTGCACTAGAAAGCCAGAAAAAAGCGGGTATAAAAGAAAAATTTGTAGGGTTAATATTAGAAGACAAAGGTGTTCTGCGTAATCACCAAAAAGTCATTACAGAAAATGGTGAAGGTGAAATCACTAGTGGCACCTTCTCACCTACCCTTAAAAAAGCCATTGCTCTCGCTCGTGTTCCTATGGATATTGGCAAGCAATGTAAAGTTGAAATTCGCGGCAAAGAATTGACAGCGACTGTTGTCAAACCTGTCTTTGTTCGTAACGGTAAATCTTGTTTGGAGAATACATAATGAGTGAAATAATCGATGGTCTTAAATACACTAAATCCCATGAGTGGGTTAAAGATAACGGTGATGGAACAGTTAACATAGGCATCACTGACCATGCACAAGCGCTGTTAGGCGATATCGTTTATGTTGAACTACCTGAAATGGATGCTGAGTTTGGTTCTGAAGATCCGGTAGGCGTTGTTGAGTCTGTAAAAGCTGCTTCTGATATTTATGCTCCACTTCCCGGAACCGTGGTAGCAGTGAATGAAGCATTGGATGATGCACCAGAAACAGTAAACAGTGATCCTTTTGGTGAAGGCTGGATTTATAGCTTGAAGCTTGATTCTGCTGATGACCTTAATGAACTAATGGATGCTGAGGCTTATAAAGCAGAAGCCGAAGACTAACATTCTCACACTGCATCTATATATTTGAAATAACTCAAAGAGGCAACCTATTAGGTTGCCTCTTCACTTTTGATCTGCCAGTAATAAAACCATGAATAATCAATCCATACCTACACTTCACACCCTACAACAAACCGAAGATTTCATCGCCCGTCATATCGGTCCGAATGAAGCAGATACACAGGAAATGCTTAACACGATCGGAGTGAAGTCTCTGGATGAGTTGATGGATAAAACCATCCCCAGCAGTATTCGTGAAAAAGACCCTCTCAAGTTGGCAGACAGCGTAACCGAACAACAAGCACTTGATTATCTAAAACAACTAGCCAGCCAAAACAAAGTTAATAAATCTTATATAGGCATGGGCTATTACGATACGATCGTGCCTCCCGTTATCCTGCGTAATGTATTAGAAAATCCGGGTTGGTATACCGCCTACACACCTTATCAACCTGAGATTTCTCAAGGTCGTTTGGAAGCCTTATTAAACTATCAACAAACAGTGATTGATCTAACGGGCATGCCAATGGCTAACGCCTCCATGTTGGACGAAGCTACTGCTGCTGCTGAAGCCATGGCGCTGTGCAAACGTTCCAACCGCTTAAAGACGGATAAATTCT
>JAZGES010000171.1:0-3595 GCA_036478935.1 Thiotrichaceae bacterium | reverse complement strand
GATTTTAAATGTAGTCCAATTATCTAGCAAGCATTGACGCTTATTTCTTAAGTCAATATAATGAGTACAATAAATGCCAAATAATCCACCTAAATAATTGAATAATAAAGTATATAATAATTATTACATTGGTGATGTGAGCTTATTGGATACTCATTAGCTGATACCGAAGAAAAATACACTGGAGATAATAAAATGGCTGGAAGACCAAGCACAACCGAAATGCACTGTGGGCCAGGCTTTCGGGTTCGTCATGAAATAGAACGTCCTGATCCTGCGCTTATTGAAGCGTTCAGCAAATACCCAACTCCAGATATATCAGACTTAATCAACCGTCTCTATACCATGTCACCCGATATTCATAATGTCTCAAACGATAAAGAAATTTGTGGCCCTGCGTGTACAGTAAAGGTCTTTCCTGGTGATAATTTAATGGTGCATAAGGCACTTGATGTTGCAAAGCCCGGAGATATTGTAGTGGTCGATACTTCTGGAAACAGAAGTCATGCTGTTTTAGGAGATCTTGTTTCAAACAAAGCAAAACATATTGGTATTCAGTCTTTTGTTATTGATGGCTTGGTCAGAGATATTGAAGGTATTAGGGAAACAGGACTGCCTGTTTTTGCTACGGGTATCACTCCTATTGGTCCTTTGCATCGTGGTCCTGGCGAGCTTGGTTATTCCGTATCTTGTGGTGGAATTGTAGTTAACCCCGGGGATATTATTCGTGGTGATGAGAATGGTGTGGTCGTTATTCGTAAAGATTTTGCTGAAGATATTTTAGAGCGCTTACATGTTCAAAAAGCTAACCTTGAAAAATATGTAGCTCAAGTGAAGCAAGGTATCTTCTCAAATGCATGGGTTGATGACATGCTGAAGCAGGGTAACTGCTCGCTCGGAGATGAGTAAACGCTATGTGGCAAAAAAAGGTCACCACGGTAACGCGTCTGGTTAAGAAAGTAACGGATAAAGTATCTCCCAGTGCAAGAGCACAGCGTAGAGCCTTTGCTTCATTAAGAACTCGATTTTATACTGATTTCTGGAAAAAAGCAGCGGCAGGTATTGGTGCAGACATCGAAGATATGGGGAGTAGCTGGTTTCTAATAAAGAAAGAGGGCAACAGTACTTTTGTTCATGGCGAACGAGTTATGCTGGATACTGCGGTTACTCTAGAGCTAGCAGGAGATAAGGCGCTTGTTTATAGGCTATTGCAGGAAGATGGTTTTCCTGTTCCTCAATCTCTTGTTTTTACGCTAGAAACAATCGAAGCTGCTTATCAGTTTCAGCAGAAGATCAAGGGTGATGTAGTTGTTAAGCCAATGGACTCGTGGGCTGGACAAGGTGTCACTGTTAATATAAAAACACCTGAAGCTCTAAAGAAGGCAGCTATTCATGCCTCTCAATATGGCCATCAGTTATTGATAGAGAACCATATCCAAGGTGACTCTTACCGTTTGCTATTTCTTAATGGTGAGTTTCTGGATGCGGTACGCAGAGATTCGCCACAAATTGTGGGTGATGGAAAAAGCACAGTAAAACAATTGGTTAAATTGGAAAATGAAGCTAGGACGAGTAAACAAGAAACGACAGCTCTTAGCCCGCTTCATATTGATGCCGACTGCAAAAGAACGCTTAAAGAGCTGAACATTTCATTGAACTCTGTTCCAGCGTCAGGCGAAAAAATAGTCATTAAGAAAGTAGCTAATCAAAATACAAAGTTTGAGAATCATGGTGTTCGGGATCAAGTGCATCCAGATATTATTGCATTAGGGCGTGATGTTTCAACGCTATACCGTGTAGAATTAGCTGGCTTAGATTTGATCACTACAGATATTTCTAAACCACTGAGTGAAACAGGTGGTGTGATTAATGAAATCAATACTACTCCGGGGCTGCACCATCATTTTTTAGTCTCTAATGAAAATGATGCAGTACAATCGGGTGAGCTTGTGCTGGATTACATCTTAAAGAAATACCCCATCAATAGATAAACTCTAGGAGCTTGTCCGAGAACTAAGAAACTACTGCAAACCCCATAAGCATCATAATCTGTACTTATTGAAATCGTTAAATAGAACGACTATTCGCCTCATTCAATAAATCCAGCTTATAATGCTTCTGTGATTTTCGCTACGCTTCTAGTTCTCGGACAAGCTCCTAGGGCACTTCTAAATAAACCAAAAAAGAATCGATTATGTCAACTGAGAGAATACCCGTCATCATTGTGGGCGGCTTGGAAAATTCACTATCCATCGTGCGTAGTTTAGGAAAACAGGGTATTCCTGTTTCTGTTGCTTCCGTAGCGGATTGTCAGGCGTTTAACTCACGCTTTATTGATCGGTCATTTATTATTCCTGAAGGATCTCCAGCTAGGGATTATTTCAAGGAGCTACTGCTAGGTTCCAAGAGTCAGCAGTATGATGGCTGTGTGCTTTTAGCCTGTAGTGATGAAGGCATTGAATTTATTATTGAAAATCACGCTGCCTTGTCAGAAAAGTATATTCTCGATATCCAAAAGCCAGAATTGCAGAAAGCCATGCTGGATAAGCAAGATACGCTAAGAATGGCAAAAGAAGCTGGAATTGGTATACCTGAGTTTTGGAATATCGACTCAATTGATGATATTCCAAAAGTTGCAAAAGAAATAACCTACCCTGCCATAATCAAACCTATTCATTCCCACCTGTTCGTAAAAGCCTTTGATGGTAAAAAACTACTGCAAGTGAATAATGAAGAGGAGCTTCGTGAAAATGCTGAATCGGTTATAGAGAAAGGCTTAGAATTTATGGTGTCGGAGCTTATACCAGGACCAGATACCTTAAATAGTAGTTACTATACTCATATTGATGATGAAGGGAACGAACTCTACAAGTTCACTAAATATATTGTGAGGCGTTCACCACCCAACTTTGGTGGTGCGTGTTGTCATGGTACAAAGTGGCTCCCTGAAACAGCAGAAAGAGGCGAACACTTCTTTCGTAGTATTGGTTTTACGGGCGTTGCTAATGTTGAATTCAAGACGGATCCACGCGATGGCGTGCTGAAAATTATTGAATGTAATGCACGCTATACCGCTGGACAAGAATTAGTAACGCGTTCAGGTATTGATACTTCCTATCTGATTTATCAGTACTTAACGGGTAATAAAATGCCGATGGCAACTGAATATACAGAAGACATGCGCTATTGGTACCCCAGAGAAGATTTCAGGTCTTATCGAGTATTAGCTGCGCGTGGAGAAATGACCTTTTTGCAATGGCTGAAAAGTGTTGCTCATTATCCTACTGTTTTTCCTTATTTTAGTGTGACAGATCCAAAGCCTTCATGGGTGCTCTTGAAAAGCTGGATTGCTGACTACCTACCATGGAAATAAAAACTTCAAAAGATAAGCTACAGCAGTTTGCTCAAGATATCCTGGTAGCCAGTGGCGCAGATAAAGAAGAGGCTGGGATACTGGCAGAAGTGCTAGTTTGGTGTGATTTTGTAGGGCGAGATAACCAAGGCGTATGGCGGCTTCCTATCCTTACCGAGCGTATTGAGAAAGGCTTGGTTAACACTCCTTGCCATTACTCATTAGAAAAGAATAGTTCATCTG
>JAZGES010000170.1:0-9744 GCA_036478935.1 Thiotrichaceae bacterium | reverse complement strand
GACGGCAAACTGCTGACAGGTCTCAAATCACACGATGTTAGTCGCCTTATTGACGCTGAAATCATCCAAGGCGGCATGATCCCTAAAATTAATTGTGCCTTGGATGCAGTCGCATCAGGGATTAGCTCATCTTGTATTATTGATGGACGTGTTCCCCATGCAGTATTGCTGGAGCTGTTAACTGACAAAGGTGCAGGTACACTGATTACGTCTTAATCACTACGCAACCCATCAAAGTAATTAACCATATAGTTAATATAAGGACGAATACAGTTGCGATGATCTGCTGGACTAGTTGTACACTCGATCAGCTCAATATCAGCTCCTAGATTTTGCATCGCTGTGACGGTGCTTTCAGCACTCTCTATGGGTACTGCTTCGTCATCAGCACCATGAATAAGTTTGATTGGGATGTCAGGTCGCCAGCCATGAACATCATCTTGATGATCATCTGCAAAGAAACGTTCCAGAAAAGTTCTTTCAAAGCTAACTTCGGCATCCGAAGGAATAACAAACTGTTCTAGTAAACTAATGGCGAGATTGGATAAACCACTAGGTACATTAATACCTCTTAGTAACTTATCAAACGCAGCATTAAGATCATAAGGCCCTGCCCCCATAACGGTTGCAGTGGCAACAAACCCACTGCGCGGATTTTCTTGCAACTCCTTTAAAGCAGCCATAGTAACGTAGCCCCCTTGAGAATAGCCCGTCATAAATAACTGCCCGTTGGTTTGAATTTCATTAATATCTAACCACTTTTTACCTGCCTGCAACAAATCCAAAACAGCATCAGAAGAAGGCTGTTTCTGTAAATAAGGATGCTTTCTTCCAAAAGAAGAGCCATAACCAACATAGTCTGAGGAAAAAACGATATAACCCAATGATGCAAGTGCTATTTCAGGATTCTTTTCACTAGCTGTTAAATGAAAACTTGGAGCATCAGCATTTTTAAAAATGGTTCCATGCTGAAAGCTTAGAAGTGGACTGGGTGTAGATTTATTAGGTACTGCAATCAAGCCAGATACTTTCACTAAGGCGTTACTAGAATCTTGCGTTATATATTCAACCCTGTAAGCACTAACTGAATATTCAGCAACAATATCTTGACCTCCAGCCGAATCAATAGCGCTTTGAATATTTCCTTTCTCATTTAAAACTCGACTTCCTATTGACTGGAAACCGCCTTGGCTCTGATCAACTGGAGGGTTTAAACTTGATGGTGCAACATCTCCACCTCCATTCTCACTTCCATTTCCTCCGCATGAAATAAGAAATATTGACACCAAAATTAGGAATACAGGCGTAGCCCATGTATGTCTAGCAGAGCAAGTAGCTCCAGTAAGAGTAGATAACTTCATAACTCATTCCTTTTGTTATGTTTATTATGATAAGTCTGACAATTTACCGTTAACGATGTATGCATTGCAAGTATCTGAGCTATAAATAATGTAAAATATTCTCAAATCAAATAACACCCAATAAGAGCTACTAATGCCCGATAAACTACACCGATTTCTTTTAGAAAACCTTCACGTTCGTGGTGAATGGGTAAAGCTGGATACTGCCTGGCAAGAAATACTTAAAACCTCATCCTACCCAAAGCCTATTCAAACCCTTTTGGGGGAAGCAACTGCTGCCATTGCCTTACTCGCAGCATCGCTTAAATTCAAAGGCTCATTAGTACTTCAAATGAATGACACCTACCCCGTTAACATGTTTGTTGTTCAAGCAAAGTCCGACGGTTCAGTGCGTGCTATTGCGCGTTGGGAAGGGGGCATAGGAGATCAAGCCACGTTTGGCGACTTATTCAGAGATGAAAATAAACAGTCTCATATGGCTTCGATGGTCATTAGTGTAGAACAAGAAGACAGTACTGAGCGATATCAAAGCATTATCGCCCTTCAAGGGAATAGTATTGCAGAAACCCTCTCCGCCTATTTTGAACAATCTGAGCAATTGCCTACCCATTTCTTTTTATCCGCAAATGAGGAAAGCGCTGCGGGGTTTATGCTGCAAAGCCTGCCATCTGAGTTTGAAAGTGAAGGTTGGAACCACGCATTAACACTGGCAAAAACCATCACGAATGACGAGCTATTAGACCTCACTGTCGAAGAGTTATTACATCGTCTTTATCACGAAGAAGACCTGCGTTTATACGACCCTGAAGAGATTCATTTCAAGTGTACCTGCTCACAACAAAAAATTGACAACATGATACGCTCACTCGGAGAAAAAGAAGCGGATTCAGTTATCCAAGAGAAAGGTAACATTAGTATTGATTGCCAGTTTTGTAACCAACGATATGAACTAGATGCTATTGATGTGAGGCGTATTTTCACAGAGATAGGTAATCCTGGAACAGGAAACCTTCATTAAGGGATCCCTTGATTAAGGAGCGATTGATTAAGGGCCGATTTATTAAAAGCCAATTGATTAAGTCCAGCCGAGCTTTCTAAGACAAAACGAATACAAAATAAAATAAGTGTTCACTGATATAAATAAAGAAAAAACTCGTAAGATTATTCATATCGACATGGATAGCTTTTATGCATCCGTTGAAGTAAGAGACAACCCTCAATTAAAAGGACTCCCCATAGCAGTAGGCGGCTCAGCACAAACCAGAGGAGTTCTTGCTACTTGTTCTTATGAAGCTCGCAAGTTTGGCATTCACTCCGCCATGCCCGTATCCATGGCTTTGCGCAAGTGTCCTGAATTAATCATTCTGCCCGTCAGAATGACCATTTACAAAGAAGTATCCGCACATATTCATGCTATTTTCTTGCAATATACCGACTTGGTAGAACCCCTTTCTTTGGATGAAGCCTATCTTGATGTCACTGATGTAACACTCTGTAAAAACAGTGCTACTTTAATGGCAAAACAAATTCGTCAAGAAATCTTAGCAACTCAAGGATTAACTGCATCAGCAGGCATCGCACCCAATAAGTTTCTGGCAAAAGTAGCAAGCGACTGGAACAAACCTAATGGTCAAAAAGTAATTACACCCGATGAGGTTGATGAATTTGTACATCAACTTCCCGTTAACTGTATTTCAGGCGTTGGAAAAGTAACAGCGAAACATATGACCGCATTGAATTTAAAAACTTGTGGTGACTTGCAAGCTTTAGGTCCTGACAAGTTAAAACATTTTTTCGGTAAGTTTGGCGATAGCTTGTACAACTACAGCAGGGGAATAGATCATCGCCCTATAAAAAACCATCATGTCAGAAAATCATTAAGTGTAGAAGACACTTTCCCAACCGATCTACCTGATTTGCAGAGCTGCTTAGAGAAGCTACCGATCATTTATGAAGAGCTATTAATACGATTGCAAAGAGCAGAACAGCAACAACACCTTATTGCAAAAACACTATTCATAAAAATCCGCTTTGATGACTTTGAAACTACCACGTTACAAACATCAGGGAATAAAGCTGATTTAGTAACCTATCAAAGGTTGTGCGAACAAGCATGGCAACGTGGACAACGCCCGGTTCGACTCATCGGTATCGGCTTACGATTTAGTCCACCTGATATGCCAGAGCAGTTGTCATTGTTTAAAAAGGTGCCCTAAAGTTGGCGCTTCTAGCCCCTTTGAAAAAGGGCGAAGAACATCGCCATACTCTTGAAGGCGGGTAGTACAGTGTCGTAGGTCGTATAAACATTAGCGCCATACGATAAAGAACCGTTAATTCAGTAACTTGCCGGATGGCGTTCCTTATCCGACCTACAAAGTTAAATGACGAGTTACATAATCAGAACTTTCCCTAATCCTCAAATTTTTGCTTCAAATATTGAACAGCCTTCTCAATTCGCTGCAAAGAACGCTCTTTACCAATCAATTTCAAAGTAACATCCAAAGAAGGTGACATCGCCGTACCTGTAACTGCGACACGTAACGGAGGCCCTACTTTGCCTAATTTAAGATCCAGAGCTTCACAGGTCTGTAGAATAACCGAATGAATAGGCTCAAGATCCCAATCATCAACCGCATCTAATCCATCATATAGTGCCTGTAGAATGTCTGCTGTAGGTTGCTTGAATTGTTTCTTTTCGGCCTTCTCATCATAGCTATCAAAATCCATATAGAAATAACGAGCCGAGGCAGCAAGCTCTTTTAAAGTCTTAGCACGCTCTTTTAAAGCATCAATCACATCCGTTGACGCTGGGCCAGTCGATACATCAATGCCTTGATCATCAAAGTGCCATTGTAAGTGCGCAGCTACTTCTTCTACTGGCATTTCTTTTATATAGTGTTGATTCAACCACTGAAGCTTCTCAGTATTAAAAGTAGAAGGTGCTTTATTAACATCTTTTAAATCGAATAATGCTTGCATCTCCTCAATAGAGAAAACCTCTTGATCACCATGAGACCAACCGAGTCTAACTAAATAGTTAAGCACTGCTCTAGGCAGATAGCCATCATCACGGTATTGCATAACACCAACTGCACCATGACGCTTAGATAAACGTTTACCATCATCGCCCAAAATCATAGGAACATGTGCATAGATGGGTGGAGTTTCACCCAGCGCACGGATAATATTAATTTGCCGTGGGGTATTATTAATGTGGTCATCACCACGGATCACATGACTGATTTTCATATCAATGTCATCTACGACCACTGTTAAATTGTAAGTAGGCGTGCCATCTGATCGTGCAATGATTAAATCATCAAGCTCATTATTATTAAACTCAACCGTGCCACGTACTTCGTCATTGAAAACGACCGAACCCTCTTGTGGATTCCGAAAACGTACTACTGGCTCCACATCTTCTGGAATATCAGTCAAACCAAAGCAACGACCATCATATCGAGGCTTTTGTTTAGCCGCCCATTGTGACTCCCTTAATGCTTCAAGCTTTTCTTTACTGCAATAACAGTGATAGGCATCACCTTGATCTAATAGCTGTTGAATGATTTCTTTATAACGATCAAAACGATCCGTTTGGTAAAAAGGCCCTTCATTATAATCAAGACCTAACCAGTCCATACCATCCATAATGGCATCTACAGAGGCCTGAGTTGAACGTTCACGATCGGTATCCTCGATGCGCAAGATAAAGTCACCACCGGTTTTTTTAGCATATAACCAAGAAAATAAGGCAGTACGTGCGCCACCGATATGTAAAAAACCAGTAGGACTAGGGGCAAAGCGAGTTCTGACATTCATAACAGTTAGGGGTCAAGTTTATGTGAAAGTGCGCAGAATAACATTGCACCCTACATTAGACCAAGCAGGAAATAGACCCAACAAGAATCAGCTCATCAGAGTATCTAGCCGGCTCACCATTCAACAAGTAGATACTAAGTTGTACTTCTCTTATCGTATCTTTTCTACAACAAATAATAATTAGTCGAACTTTTTTTACTATAATCCGTCATATGCTTACCTGCACAAAACAAAAGTTATGTTACAAAAAAGATATTTCTATAAAAAATACTTCTATAAATACAGCAAGATGAAATCTACTTCAGTAGGGTTTAAGAAATTTGAGGGAATGATAATGACTAGGGCATTTACAAAAAGGCCATTGAAGAAAGTGGCAACAGCGCTACTTATATTTTTGAGTGCAAGCTTATTAAGCCAGCCTTCTATTGGCGCGCCTAATAATAAACAAAATATACAACTTGGAAATATAGCTTACTCAGGCAACGCCTGCCCTAACGGATCTGTATCAGCAAGTTTGAAGCCAAATAGTACCAAGCTACACATAAACTTCAGTAACTATATAGTTGAAACACATGGTAGGAATCAACGCAGCTTGAGAAAAACCTGCAACATTGTTTTACCCATTATCGTTCCAGCAGGAATGAGTATTTCATTGGTTAGTGCCAATTATAATGGAAAAGTATCACTGCCTGCTGGCTCACAGGCTCGGTTTATGAACTCCTACTCATTCTCTGGCAGAAGAGGAAATCGATTTAGAACTGATCTCATAGGCCCTAACAATACAGGTTATAGCTTTCGTGACCCCCTAAGTTCTTTAGCGAGTGTTTGGTCTGCCTGCGGAAAAAACACCACACTAAGAATTACGACCTCGACTAAAATAAAAACATCAGGTATCGCTGGAAAGACACTAGCAGATTCAAGACAGGGACTAGTAACTCAACTTCGTTACAGGAGTTGTCAGTGACAATAGACTGAAAACTCTTTTATGTCGTTTTACATGTTGCTGTTTCGTCAGTAGCGAACTAGTGACCTGAGAGACCTTACCTTGCTATAGACATCTGCAATTGTTAGTATTGCGCGCGAAACCCTAAAGTGAATTGAATAATTGCTTAATTTTACAGTAGAGATTTTTAAAGCTCTTCTTAATCAGCAACCTATTCAAGAGCCAGTCAAAGAGTGACAGACACATGGACAGTAAAGTTACTTTATCCGCTCCTTGCTTATATTGCATAAAAGTTCTATATACTAACTTGTTGTCTACAAGACAAACTTATTTAAATTACATGTAATAGAGAGAATCTCAAGATACTCTCTAAAACGCCAATAAATATTTTAAGATAATAATTATGAGTGCAAAAAACACCCCGCTTCACGTTGAAAATAGTGTTGGAAATAGTGCTGAAAATGGCATACCTGAGAATTTCACTACATTAAGACCTCCCCAAGTAGCAACAGCCCCACTAAACGCAATCTACCCAGAAGAGTTATTAGAGCCTAGTAAAGGTCTCAATATTCGTGAATTCTGGAATGTTTTGGTTCGACATAAAAAACTATTAGGAACCATCACTGCTTTAGCATTGTTACTATCACTCATCATTACCTTATTGATGAAGCCCATCTACCGGGCTAGTACCACGATACAAATTGAACGACAATCAACGGCTGTAGCCGATGTGGTGATTGAGCCAACGGCTCGTCGCTCTGAGCGAGACTATTGGCAAACACAAATCCAGCTATTGCAAAGCAATACTTTAGCTAATGCTGTTATGGATAAGCTAGATATAAAAGACACTTTTACATCATCAAAGGATGGTTTTTTATCAAGCCTGCGTTCTGCGCCACCTACTCCAGAAGTTAATTTCCTGAAAGGATTACAAGTTGAGCCACTCAACACTTCTCAGCTTATTATGATTCACTATGAATCCAATGATCCTGAACTGTCTAGTAAAATCGTTAACGCGATTGCAGATACTTTTATTCACACCAATCTTGAACGTCAATACAAGAGCACTGAATACACACAAAAGTTTTTACAAACTCAGCTTGATCAGGCAAAAGAGCGTTTATCTAAGTCAGAAACTGTACTAAATCAGTTTGCACTGGATAATAAAATTATTGCACTTGATAACAACCAAACAACATCTACCCATATTCTTACTAAACTATCTGACGAATTTGTAGATGCTGAACGCGAAAGAATCAAACTAGAAAATGAACTTCAGCAATTGACAAGCGCTGCTAATAGCCTTGATCCTTCAATGATACTTAACACCCCGCATATGCGCACATTGAAGAAGAAACTCGGCCAACTTGAAGATAGCTATGCCAGCACTAAAAAGCGCTATGGTAGTAAAAGCCGTAAAGCTAGAACCGCAAAGAAAAAAGTAGAGTATGCCCGCGGTAAGATCCGCTCAGAAGCCCACGTATATAAACAATCACTTGATAGCCGCCTAGCCGCTGCTAAGTTAGCAGAAGCTGGTTTAGAAAAGCGTTTAAATGAACTTCAGACAACAGGCTTAGATGCACAAAGCAAGGTTCATACCTTCAATAACTTAAAAAGAGAAGCTCACTCAAATCAAACTATTTATCAAAGTTTATTAGAGCGTATTAAAGAAGTGGGCGTTGCAAGTGGTATTGAATCTAACAATATCACCGTGATTGATAAAGCCAACATCCCTTACAACAAGTACAAACCAAAAATTAAAACCAATTTGATTTTTGGAACATTAATTGGTTTTTTATTGGGCATCGCGGCTATTTTCCTACGTGAGTTTATGGATGACAGCATTAAAGATGCAGATGAGCTAGAGCGCATTACAAAGCTACCCATGCTGGGAATGATCCCAGAATATAAAGGTCGTAGTAATACAGATATTGCTCAACAAATTATAAAAGAACCGCGCTCACAGATATCAGAAGCTATTCGATCATTACGTACCGCCTTAAGTTTTTCAACTCAAAATGGTGCACCGCAAACATTGTTTTTTACCAGCTCAGAGCCTGCTGAAGGCAAAACTACAATCGCACTTAACCTTGCTACTGCATATGCTTTAGCAGGTGAAAACGTCTTACTCATTGATGCAGATCTGCGGAACCCATCAGTCCATACCTTATTAAAGGTTGATAATAGACAAGGGCTTAGCAACTATCTTACGGGTAGCACGGATATGCCCTCATCTACCAAACAAACTACTATTTCAGGTTTGCAGGTACTTCCATCAGGGCCTTTACCACCAGACCCCGTTGAGTTGCTATCAGGACGACGCATAAAAGAGCTTATTGAAAAAGCATCTGAACAATATGATCGTATTATCATTGATGGCCCACCTGTTCTAGGATTGGCTGATGCATTAATTCTAGCTAATATTGCTGATGCGACTTTAATGACTATCCATTCTGAAACAACACTGAAAGCACCTGTACTGGCTAGCCTTAAACGATTAAAGCAAGCAAAAGCTTATGTCCTTGGAACTCTAATGAACAAGGCTACACCGCGTGGTGCTGCTTATAGCTATTTTCAGTATGATCAAAAAAGCGCAGATCAGCCTTCAGGATGAATTATAACTAACAACTAGATTTATACTCCCCCCTAACTTCCAGCTAGGAAGGGAGTTGATACTACTACCTAAACATACCTTAATTTAATATGGCTAACCCTGTTCTCACTTTTGGTGAAATAAAGCCGCATTTAATCTCATCGCTAATGAGTAAATTCAACCTTGAGCTTAGAATTGTTGATCATAACAATTCTATTCCGGGTAGCTTCTGGGGTGAATCTGAAGCGGGCTTAGTTGATAACAAACTCTATGTACGCCTCGATACACCAGTGCACTCCCTATTACACGAGGGCTGCCACTACATCTGCATGGATGAAAGTAGACGCTCCGGACTAGATACGGATGCAGGTGGTGATTATGACGAAGAAAATGCCGTTTGCTATCTACAAATAATTTTAGCTGATCATATTAACGCTATGGGTAAACAGCGTATGTTTGAGGACATGGATAGCTGGGGGTATACCTTTCGCTTAGGTTCAGCAGAACAATGGTTTAACCTTGATGCAGATGATGCCAAACAGTGGCTACTAAACTATTCCTTACTCGATCAAGCTTCCAATCCCACCTATGAATTACGATCATAGCTAAGTAACTAAGGCCATAATAACTCACCATGACTACAGAAAAACCTATGACTAACCCTTCAAATTCTGTCTTCGATATTAACCTCGAAGATTTTGATGAGAAAGTACTTAAAGCATCTCACAGCACACCCGTCTTAGTAGACTTCTGGGCAGACTGGTGTAGCCCTTGTCTATTTATAGATCCTATTTTAAAAGAGGTCGTCAGTGAGTTTGAAGGTAAAGTATTACTAGCTAAGCTGGAAGTAGATGAAGGTAAAAACATGAAACTTGCTGGGCAATATAAGGTGAGAGGATTTCCAACTATCATCCTCTTTGAAGACGGCATTGAAGTTGAGCGTTTTAGTAGTGCCCGCCCAAAATCATTTATTAGAGACTTTATTGAGTCGAATAGTCGCATATTAGAACTCTGATAAATCTAGCCCT
>JAZGES010000169.1:0-3425 GCA_036478935.1 Thiotrichaceae bacterium | reverse complement strand
CTTCACCGTCTATAGGTGCGCCACCTTCAATGATTAATTTTTCCATAAAATATGCTTAACTTTGTTAAATAGAATGATAGCGGCGAATAATAACTAAAAATGGGGATAGAAGCACCCATTAATCTAGTGTGCTTGGCAGAGGCAAGGTATTGTGTTTCTAACGACAAGTACAAGACTGGACTTGTTTATATGTATTAGTGCTTGGATTGAGCTTTCGTGTTAGCTAACAGTATTAACTAAGTGTTTCTAATTCACTGATAGACCAGCGTGGTCGAGGTGTAATAACGGCTTCTTCTAACTGCCCCGCTTTTAATCGCATTGCTCCGGCATAAGCGATCATAGCGCCATTGTCGGTACAAAATTCAAGCCGGGGGAAACTCACTTTTGCTTTTAGCGTAGCCAGCTTTTCTCGCAAATGCTTATTAGCACCAACGCCGCCGGCAATAACCAGATTAGTGCACCCGGTTTGTTCAAGCGCTCTGCGACATTTAATAAATAAAGTATCTACCACGGCATCTTGAAAAGCTCTGGCAATATTAGCTTTATCTTGTTGTGTCTTTTCAGACTTATTCCATGTATTCATGGTGAATGTTTTTAAACCACTAAAACTGAAATCTAAACCCGGGCGATCAACCATTGGACGAGGAAATTTATAGATCCCAGCTTTACCTTCTTCAGCTAAGGCTGCTAAAACAGGGCCGCCAGGATAGCCTAGGCCAAGCATCTTGGCCGTCTTATCAAAGGCCTCACCTGCTGCGTCATCAAGAGATTCGCCAAGAATAGTGTAATCACCGATACTTTTAACCTCAACTAACATGGTGTGTCCACCGGATACCAATAACGCAACAAAAGGAAACTCCGGCTGAGTTTCTTCAAGCATAGGCGCCAATAAATGCCCTTCCATATGATGAACAGCTACCGCAGGAATTCCTAAACCCCACGCTAGAGAGCGACCAATGGAAGCGCCTACCAATAAAGCACCAATAAGCCCTGGCCCAGCTGTGTAGCCAATACCATCTAGATCTGCTAAAGATAAATCTTTACTAGCGAGAATGCTTTTTATGAGTGGGGTGATTTTTCGAATGTGATCACGTGAAGCCAATTCCGGCACAACACCGCCATATTCAGCGTGCAACTCTACTTGACTATAAAGCTCATGCGCAAGCAGCCCCTTGTCCGTATCATAAAGGGCAACACCTGATTCATCACAAGAAGATTCTATTCCTAACACCAACATTTGCTACTGACCTAAACCTAGTAAATGGAAGCGCTATGCTATAGTATTTTGCAAATTCTTGCTGAAATTTAAAACCTTATAACCGTTTAAAATAATTAATATTTAACTCAATGAAATCTACCCCTATATTCTCACGCTTCACACAATCGCTAAGTTTCCGAACCATCATAATAGCGATTCTTTCGTTATTAATGCTGATTCCATTGTCATTAGTAGATAACACTATTAGAGAGCGTAGTTCACGCTATTATGGTGTATTAACCGATATCGCAAGTAGCTGGGGGGAACAACAAACGTTGATTGGACCTCTTCTCGTTGTTCCCTATGTTGAACACGTCATAACGGTTAACACCATCACCGATAAGAGTGGTGAAAGCAAAACCATCAGCAAAGATGTTTTTACTGAAAAAACTATCGTCATACTTCCGCAAGAACTTGAAATTACTGCTGACTTAAAAGAAGAATATCGCAAACGCGGCATCTACAACTCACTGGTTTACGCAGCAGATACTACACTTCAAGGTCATTTTAATATTGAACATTTGCTTAAAACTTGTGACCGCAACTGTAGCATTCATTGGGACAAAGCGTGGCTTTCTGTGGGCTTGAGTGATACTAAAGCCATTACCGAAACATCAAGAATAAACTGGGATGGGTCTAGCATTAGCATCAATCCTGGCACCAAGATTCCGCAATTAATCAATAATGGTTTTCATGCGCCACTCATGGGCATCAAACCAGAAACACCTTTGCCTACTTTCAGAATGCGAATTGCCATGAACGGTAGTAAAGGCATTCGTTTTGCACCTTTAGGTGTAGTCAGTAAGGCAAAAATCACGTCGAGCTGGCCACACCCTAGCTTCCAAGGGGCAGTATTACCTAAAGAGCAAGAAATCAATGATAAAGGTTTTACTGCCAGATGGCAGATACCTAATCTAGCGAGAAACTATCCTCAGCATTGGCTTTTAGATGATAAAAGTACTCAACCCTCATCGCGCCCGGCCCGATCGCCGTACGATTTGTATCAATTTACAACGGGCGTTGATTTGTTTGAACCGGTTACCTTATATTCAAAAATATCTCGTTCAACCAAGTATGGGATTTTGTTAATTGTGCTGACCTATATCACCTTTCTGATTTTTGAATTGACTATCAAAGCAAAGCCTCACTTTATTCAGTATGTGATGATTGGTCTGGCTTTAAGCCTGTTCTATCTCCTGCTCGTCTCTTTGGCTGAACACATTGTTTTCTTACATGCTTATTTGATTGCTTCTGGAGTCACGATATTGTTGATTACACTCTACTCAATGGCCGTGCTGAGAAAAAAATCTCGCGCACTTTGGATTGGGTTTCTGTTAATCGGATTGTATGCAGTGCTTTACACCCTACTTCACCTTGAAGATTATGCACTGATAGCTGGGTCAGCCTTGTTATTAGTTGTGCTTAGTGTGTTGATGTATGTGACACGACGGATTGAATCAGCAGAATAGTTTGTTGCTTTTTTTGTTATCTGTTCAACCACTGCACTAGACTTTTGATGATGGGCTGTTGTTTTTCAGTTAACTCCTGACTTGCCAACTCTTCTAGCCTGTCTTGATAGGCAGCTAACGTCATGGTGCTGTCAAACTCACCATCAATCAGTCTGGCTTCACAATAACTCTGCCATTTTTGTAACTGCGCTTCATTTAATAGGTGTGGCCAATTTCTGGCTAGATAACGTGGGTAAATGATATTTAAACGTTCGTCATCAAAGCTAGGTGTCCAGTCTATTAATTGTTCAGGCTTTTTCTTCAAGATTTGATTACACAATGCTCGATCATTGTTATTAATAAACCCTTCGTAAATAGCACTTTCAGCATCACACTTTGGAAACTCTTTACGATGCAGTTGATAAAGCTCCAATAAACGCTCAGTAAGTGTAGGATCATCCAGAAGCATTTGTCTATGCTGTTCTATTTGATCCATATCCAACTGCCAGTATTCGGCTTGCTCTTGACTCAATGTATTAACGGGAGCTAGTGCAGGAGATTTATTGAGATGCACTCCTTTCAAGCCAATTCGTATAGCGTCTTTGGGTAAATCAACAGCCTTACAATAAAGATTTTCAGCCATTTCCTGACTGCTCATGGCGAGAAAGTCTTGGGGGGATTTCCTTAGATCATAAACAATAATTTCATTGCTATTAATA
>JAZGES010000168.1:0-3705 GCA_036478935.1 Thiotrichaceae bacterium | reverse complement strand
TGGGTCTTCCCAGTCGGCTACTTAGCATTAACATTGCTACTACCAATGATTAAATCATTTAATGCTGAGAAAGTTGTTCCAGAAAGGGTGACATCATGAGAAAACAATTAATCGCATTAGTAGCAGCGCTGCTGCTACCTGTATCTACGGTGATGGCGAGTGGTGGTGTTCACCTTGAGTCAGCGAATATAGATCTTAATAATCACACTAGTTTACAAAATGGTGCTAAGTACTATATGAATTATTGTCAGGGTTGTCACAGTCTTAGTGCAGCTCGCTATAATCGTATGGCTACTGACATAGGTCTTCCTGTACTTCCAGAGAATACAGGGAAGTCTGGCGAGGAAGCGAATAAAGTAGCGGAAGCCAATGCTAAGTTACTAGCTGATAATCTAATGTTCACCCGAGATGAAGACGGGAAAGCTCTAAATTTGGGTTCACTGATGCATAGCTCAATTCCTGCAAAGGATGCGGCTAATTGGTTTGGTGCTCCAGCTCCTGATTTATCATTAGTCGGTCGTTCAAGAGGAGCAGATTGGATTTATACTTATCTGAAAAGCTTCTATCTCGACGATAAGCGCCCAACAGGTGTTAACAATACTGCTTTTCCTAACGTGGGTATGCCTCACGTATTATGGGAGTTGCAAGGTTGGCAAGAGTTGGAAGTGCATGAATCACCAAACGGTCATAAAACTGAGACATTAAAGCTGGCAAAGCCAGGCTCAATGTCTGCGGGTGAATATGATACGGTGGTTCGTGATCTCACTAACTTCTTGGCTTACACTAGTGAGCCAGCACAGTTACATCGTAAGAAATACGGTATATTTGCCATGTTACTATTGATTGTGTTTATCGGTTTTGCTTACTTATTGAAAAAGGAATTCTGGAAAGACGTACATTAATCAATCCACGAGTTTCGTATAATAAAAGCTACTCCGTGTATTCGGAGTAGCTTTTTTGTTTATAATCCTGTATAACGCAGTGCGCTTGTTGTAAAGAGTGATTACAGCATGCATACATAAATCAATACAATTGATACATTTTGGGAGTATTAAATGGCTGCAATAGCTAATCGTCGTTCTGTCATGACCTTGTTTTCTGTTCCTGATGATCCTGATAATCATCGCGTAAGAATAGTACTGGCAGAGAAAGATATCGTTGTCGATATTATTGAAACAGATCCTGACAACCTTCCAGAAGATTTAGAAGATTTAAACCCTTATAGCGCACTACCTTGTTTGCTAGATCGTAAATTAGTACTTTATGATTCAGGTATTATTATGGAATATTTGGATGAGCGTTTTCCACACCCTCCTTTATTGCCTATAGACCCTGTTTCAAGAGCGCATTCTCGTCTTGCATTATTCCGTATAGAAAAAGACTGGTTTACCTTGATTGAAGATCTTGAGTCAGGTGATGCAAAACGTGCGGATTCAGCGCGATCAGTGCTTCGCAATGGTGTTTTGTCAGCAGCAGAAGTATTTTCGGTGAAACCTTACTTCCTTAGCGATGATTTTACTCTGGTTGATTGTACGATTGCTCCTATCTTATGGCGTTTACCCAAGTATGGTATTGATCTACCTGAAGGTAATGAGGCGAAACCAATCCGTGATTATATGGATCGTGTTTTCTCTCGAGATACATTCCAATTGAGCCTAACAGCTGCGGAAAAAGCAATACGCCCATAATAGGGATAATGTGAGAGTGTGAATAGGATATGAGCATGACACCCAGTAGACCTTATCTGCTTCGAGCCATCTATGACTGGTTGCTCGATAACGGGATGACCCCACATTTGCTGGTTGATGCCGAAGTAGAAGGCATCAACATTCCTATGCAATTTGTGCAGGATGGAAGGATTATCCTTAACCTGAATCCATCTGCAATCCAGAACTTAGTATTGGATAATGAAGAAGTGCTATTCAGTGCTAGATTTGGTGGCACACCTTTTAATATTTATATTCCAATGCAAGCCGTCTTAGGCATTTACGCAAAGGAAAATGGTCAAGGTACTATGTTCAAAGATGAAGATGGCTTTGACTTTCCTGAGGGTGATCCGGAACCACCGCCACCACCTAAAAAGGATACACGCCCTAAACTTAGAGTGGTTAAATAACGTTGGGTAGTTACTCATGCTATCAATGATTGCAGGAATGGCTCACAACCGAGTCATTGGCAAAGATAATCAACTGCCTTGGCATCTCCCTGCGGATTTAGGGTGGTTCAAAAGAACAACCATGGGGAAACCCATTATCATGGGAAGAAAAACTCATGAATCTATCGGCAAGCCACTTCCTGGTCGCCAAAATATTATCATCTCAACCAATACAGGTTTAAAGCTGGCTGGCTGTGATGTGGTGAATTCACCTGAAGCTGCTATTGAGTTAGTGCAAAATGAACCTGAAATAATGGTGATAGGCGGGGCGTTAATTTATGAACTATTCTTACCCCATGCAGATCGGCTGTATCTAACTCATGTGGATGCAGAGATTGATGGCGATGCCTTTTTTCCAGATTATGAAGCGGGAGCTGAATGGGAGAAAGTTTTTCAGGAAGATCATATAGCTGATGAGCGCAATGCTTATAACTATTCATTTCAACAGTTGAATCGAATTAAGAGCTAGAACTTTTATCTTTAGGGCTATATTAAGGCGATTGCTGAAATATGAAAAAGTGGCTAAAAAGAGGGTTACTCCTTTTACTAATATTTTGGCTACCTTTAGTAATAGCGAAGACCCATACCCAATTATTCTATTACCAAGATGATATTAGCCAGTTAGATCAGTCTGACGCGGTTATTATTTTTGGAACTCTGGTAAGAAACGGACATATCTCAGACCTATTAAAGCAACGACTTGATACGGGAATAGCCATTCTTAAACAAGGAAAAGCAAATACCATCGTAGTGTCCAATACTCCAAAAGCTAGTCAAGCTATGAAAACATACCTGCTCAACCAAGGCATACCGGAAAGCTTGATTGAGATGGATGTGACAGCAGAACGCACGCCTGATAGTTGCCGATATGAAAAAAGTCAACACCCCAAAAGCAGAAGGCTTATCTTCGTATCCCAAAATTATCATTTAGCAAGAATCGTTTACCAGTGTCGCAGACTCAAGGTGAGTGGAGTCGCTTTTCCAGCAGATGCTATTCAGATTGTAAATGCTCCCAAGCTCTCCATGATTAGGAAAGTGGTGATAAGAACTCAGCGGCATATAAGAGAATCAGTGCTGCTTTGGTTGTCCGTATTACATATTTATAACTAGCTAGTAGCAGAAAACAACGTAATTCTAAACAGCGCTCCATCTTCAGAATCCAGCAACTCAATCTCCCCATTCCAGACTTTCAGTAGTGACTCAACAATCCCTAACCCCAAGCCTGTGCCTCCATTCTCGCGCCTAGTGGTAAAAAACGGTGTAAAAACACGCCCGTGGTTCGCTGGAGAAACCCCAGCACCATTATCGTGAACTAACAGTGTGATGATTTCATCTTGCTGAGTAGCTGATATTTTTACGAGATTTGCTTGATGCTTCAGGCTGTTATCAAATAAGTTATTAAGAATGATTTTTAGCTGGTGGGTTGCTATTTTAACTGAAACATCTAATTCATCGGGCTGATAATCAAGCTGCAACGTGGTATCCGAAAAACGAGACTCCAGCTGTTTTAGAACATTAGCAAGATTAGTCGTTTCAGATGATATTTGGGT
>JAZGES010000167.1:0-3454 GCA_036478935.1 Thiotrichaceae bacterium | reverse complement strand
TGGGGGATTCAGGGGCTAATAAATCTGCAACTAATGGCGTGCTTAACATTCCAAAGTGAGCGTCGCGTGCAGCTTCTTCCTGATCTAACTCTTTATGAGCTTGTACATCGGTTCCCGCACCATTGCGAACGGAAGCCATAATGACACCCACTAGTTTAGTGATAGCTTCTTTGCTTTCAGTTTGATCATCTGCAATGATACTGGCTTGTTCGTATAGCTTATCTAACGTGTCTTTCAGTTTTAACACTACATCACTTTCAACATTAGGTTTTAAGCTAATGGTTTCTTGGATGGCTTGTTGAAACTCTTTGTGGAATCCTAGCAATATTTCATGATCTTGCTTTTGTGCATCAAGCATAGACTCTTGATCTAAATCTGTTTGCTTATCACCAAAGAGTGGGTTGTTATGTTTGCGGTTCAGATGGCGTTCGTGCGAACCGGGGTTTTCACTAGATTGTAAAATAAAGTCATCCATAATATTTTTTATTTTGTCTGAGTTAAAAAGGCGGTATAGATGTAATCGATCAAATCTTGAGGATTAGCATACCTGCTAAAGTGATAAAGATACCAGAACCGATAGTAAAAGGTTTTTTAAATTCATCTGCAACATAGCTTTCAAGTGATGGAAAAAAATACCGGAGGATGCCAATTACAAAACTGGAAAATCCAATGATGATTAATAGTACACCTATGGCATGTAGAAAATTCATATATCTAATCTCTTCGGTGGTTTGACGTAAAGACAAGTAGGATGGGTAAGTTCTTTGCTTCAAACACCTTACGCATATTGTCCAGCACACCAGCCTGATGCCCAAGCCCATTGAAAGTTGTAACCTCCCAAGTACCCTGTTACATCTATTGTTTCACCAATGAAATATAGTCCTGCCGTTTTATGAGATTCAAAAGTTTTTGAAGACAACTCATCCGTGTTGACTCCACCCAATGCAACTTCAGCTGTCCGCATACCTTCAGTTCCAGAAGGTTGCACAATAAACTGATGGAGCTGGTCAGCTATATCCTCCAGTTCTGATTCATTAAATTGTTTAAGTGGCTTACTGGTAAAATAACTGTCGCATAGGCGTTGAGCTAGTCGTTTGGGCAGAATGGTAGTTAGTCTATTTTTCAGCTCGGCATTGGGGTGAGCGTTTAGTTGCTCATTTAGCCATAAATGTGCATCTATATTAGGTAATAAGTTGACTTCAATAGGATCTCCTTTTTGCCAATAAGAAGATATTTGCAATATAGCAGGTCCACTTAGACCTCGGTGAGTGAATAGCATTTGTTCAGTAAAGCTCATTTGGTTGCAGCTCACGATGACTTCTAATGAAATCCCTGCTAATTCCCTATAAAAGCTTTCTAGTTGATCTTGGGGAAAAGTGAAAGGTACTAGGCCTGCGCGAAAAGGGATGATTTTCAATCCAAACTGCTTAGCAACTTGTAAACCAAAATCAGTTGAACCCATACGAGGAATGGAAGGGCCGCCTGTTGCGATGACCAAAGAGTCAGAGCTGATAGTACTTGCAACTCCCTGAGTTTCAGTTTGTAGTAAAAATTTTCCTTTTTTTTCTATTTGGCTTACCGTTGTTTCAAGGTCTATGGTGATGTCATATTGCTCACATTCATCCAGTAAGACCTGAACTACTGCTTTAGCTTTTTGATCACAGAAAAGCTGACCCAAGGTTTTTTCTTGCCAAGTGATGTGGTGTTTTTCTAGAAGCTGAATAAAGTCCCACTGCGTATAGCGTGCTAGTGCGGATTTACAGAAGTGCTCATTGTTAGAAAGATAAGCTTCAGGTGAGATATAAAGGTTAGTAAAGTTACAGCGACCTCCACCGGATATAAGAATCTTACTACCTGCTTTCTTTGCTTTATCAATTAGGCGGACAGTACGGCCACGTTTAGCGGTCTCGATGGCACACATAATTCCGGCTGCACCTGCGCCAAGAATAACTACGTCAACATGCGGATCGCTGTGTTGATTAGGAGCTAAGTTTTTCAACTTCTTCTTGAGTTAGTATGCGGGCATCTTCTTCTAATAAATCAGTGATTTTGTCTTTTATTGGGTAGGCGAGACGTGCTGATTTTGAGATAAGTTCTTTATTTTTCTTATCAAATATTAAAGGCCCTTTGGTGACGGGGCAGACTAGTATTTCGAGGAGTTTCTTATCCATAACTAGATAATACGTTGTTATGTGTTTTGGTCAAAGCTTTGGTTAAGGTTTTGACCAAGGCTTTGATTAAAGCTTTCTGCCACTTTGTTTAGAAAATTTGTTTCAAAGGTTTGTTCCAGTTTGGCATCAACCGGCAAATACCAGCAGTTTTGCAACCCCAGTTCGATGCATTTAACGGCATCTTTCTCCGTCATCACAATAGGAATATCTGAGTGCTGATCAAAGTCTTCGACCACAAAATGGTGATGGTCAGGAAATAAGTGGGAGTTGCTTAGAGTAAGCCCTGAAGCTTCAAGTGTGTTGATAAAGCGTTGTGGGTTACCAATGCCAGTAACAACCTGTACTGCCTGAAAGCTGGTTAGGGGGGATTTTTTATTTGTGCTTATATTGATCAGCTCCGTACCCGATACTTGCATGATGTTTTCAGTTTTCATGTTTTGATCTAGGAGAGCTGGTTGTCCATTGGTGATAACGAAATCACAGTCAGTTAACCTGTCGGGTAGCTCCCTCAATGGCCCTGCGGGTAGGCAGTGGCCATTTCCAAAGCGTCTTTGCGCATCGATGACGACGATTTCTATGTCTCGTTTCATTCGGTAATGTTGTAAGCCGTCGTCTGAGATAATGATATTGCAGTTTGTGTTAGCTAGTACATATTGAATATCGTCAACGCGGTTAGCTCCAGCAATGACAGGTACTTTTGTTCTTATTGCCATCAGTTTAGCTTCATCGCCAGAAAGCTGTGTTTTTGTTGTTGGTTTGACATGAAGAGGCCATGTTGAAGCCGTGCCTTTATATCCGCGCGTAATAATAGCGGGGTTGTAATTGTTGTCTTTGTCGTTTTTGAGTAGCTCTGTGAGTTTAATGACTAGTGGAGTTTTCCCTGTGCCGCCGACACTGATATTTCCAACTACTATAATCGGGATAGGTAGTGGTTCTTGTTGGCTTTCGGATTTTTTTCTTCGAACTTTACCGAGAAAGCAGAATAGGGCGGATAGCGGCAACAGTAGATAAAAAAGTAACGATGAATCATTTTGATACCAGATGGCTTCCAGCTTTCGCTGCAACCAAGGTGTTTGTTGCGCTTTTGATGAGCTCATAAAGCAGATGCTCCGTTAAGCTGAAGGCTTATCTTTAAACTGCATATCGTATAAATTGCTATAAATGCCTTTTTGTTCCAGTAACTCTTTGTGTGTCCCTGTCTCAATAATTTTTCCTTCATCCATGACTAAAATACGATCAGCTTGTTCTATAGTGGAAAGGCGATGGGCAATCATAAAGGTGGT
>JAZGES010000166.1:0-3232 GCA_036478935.1 Thiotrichaceae bacterium | reverse complement strand
ATCAAGAATCCCGTATTTATCAGGCTGGGGATGATATCCGTAGTATGGATTGGCGCGTCACAGCGCGAGCTGGAAAACCACATACCAAACTCTATCAAGAAGAGCGAGAACGCCCGGTGGTATTGCTGGTAGATTTTGCGCCCAGCATGTTCTTTGGTTCAGTTAAAGCATTGAAGTCAGTTGTTGCGGCACAAGTGGCTGCATTAATCGGTTGGGCTACTGCTAACAAAGGTGATCGTGTGGGGGCTTTGCTCATCAACGGTGATCATAAAGAAATAGCGCCTAAAATGGGTAAACGGGGTGCGCTCAACTTGATTCGAGAGCTGGTTAAGTTCAGCCATCCAGAAAAGGGTTTAGCGGTAAGAGCCGGTAGCAGTCACCTGAATGATGAATTGCAACGACTACGACGAATTGCCAGACCAGGTTCGTTGGTTTTCTTGATCAGTGATTTTTACAGTATTAATGAAGAAACCCAACGGCATTTATTACGCTTGCGTCAGCACAATGACCTTGTAGCTATTCAAATACTCGATCCACTGGAAATTTCTGCTCCACCGGCTGGGCGTTATGCCGTTACTGATGGCGATCAAGAGGGTATTTTGGATACTCAATCTAAACTAAGTCAACAGCGATACGATGCCTATTTCAATCAGCACCATGCGGTACTTAATGAAATGATGCGGAAGAATAAAATCCCTTTGTTGACCATATCCACGGCTGATGATGTACCGACTCGTTTACAAAGCTACTTTAGTGTGGCGAAGCGCCAGTCTGTTTCTATGGCTAAAGCTTCTAATGCCAATAAGAATAAGAAGGTGGCGTGATGGAAGAACGGCAAGTGTCCCAGCCTGCATTAGGGCCATTAAAGAGTTTAGAACAAGCCAAAAAAACTCCTCATCAACAGCCACAGCAGCAAGAGCCACAACAAGAGCTAGGTCTTGCAGATATTCACATGCCCATAACACCTTCTGCATGGCCTCCTGCTCCTGGTTGGTGGATCTTGCTTGCGTTAATAGTGACATTGATCACTTTAGCGGTAGTAAAACTTCTCCGCTATAAAAAGCTAAAAACTCAACAGCAACGAACTTTACAAGTACTGACTTTATTAGAAGACAAGCTACTAAATGGCGATGATGAAAAGAAGACGGAGGCGTTATCTGAGATCAACATTCTGTTGCGTCGTTTAGCATTAATGCATTTTCCACGTAAAAATATAGCCAGCCTAACGGGTGAAAACTGGTTGCTATTTCTAGATAAAAGCGGCAACACTCAAGATTTCAGTCAGGGAGCAGGGCGTATATTGGCAGATGCCCCGTATCTAGCGAAGATGCCCGATTCCGCAAACCTGAAGGGTTTAACTCAAGCAGTTAAAAAATGGGTCAAACAGATTTCTCTAAAAAGTATTAATCACAAAGTCACTAGAAACAAAGGCACTAAAAACAGAGGGAACAGAGTATGAATATCGAATTCGCTTTGCCTTGGGTTTTCTGGTTATTGCCGTTACCGGTGTTGGTTGCTTTGTTGTTTCCTCGTGCTCCTGTTTCTACACCGGCAGCACTACGTATTCCCTTTTTTGAAGGGATGCAAGGCAGCTTCAGAAAACAGCAGAGCCACCGATCACGTATTTGGTTATGGTTGGCAGCACTTGCATGGCTGGCGCTGGTTGTTTCAGCAGCACGACCTCAATTGGTTGGTGAAACCATTCATATGCCCATAAGCAGCCGTAGTTTGATGATGGCAGTTGATATCTCTGGCTCAATGCAAAATGAGGATATGTCTATAAAAGGTCGGCTTGTTTCTCGTTTAACCGCTGTCAAAGCGGTGGCAGGTGATTTCATTAAACACCGTGAAGGCGACAGGATTGGTCTAATTTTGTTTGGTTCAAATGCGTATTTACAAGCTCCTTTAACGCTAGACCGTAAAACAGTGAGTACTTTGCTGGGTGAGGCTCAATTAGGATTGGCAGGAAGAAGGACAGCCATTGGTGATGCGATTGGTTTAGCCGTTAAACGATTACGAGAACAACCCGAAGAGAACCGCGTGTTGATCCTATTAACTGATGGAGCTAATACAGCAGGCAGTATAAAGCCATTGAAAGCTGCAGATTTGGCAGCTCAAGAAAAAGTGCGTATTTATACCATAGGTGTTGGCTCGGATGGCGGTGTGATAAGAACACCTTTTGGTGTGCAACGGATGGGGAAAAGTGACTTGGATGAGCCTGTTTTAACGGCTATCGCCAGTAAAACTACGGGTGAATATTTTCGTGCTCGCGATGTAGAGGGTTTGAAAAAGATTTACGCGCTGCTTGATAAAATGGAGCCTGTCTCGAAAGATGATATGACCTACCGACCTGTCGACGAGTTGTACTATTGGCCATTAGCATTGGCTTTGTTATTGAGCGTGTTGGTGGTATTGGGCGTTAACGGGTCTTTGCTTCGGATAGTGAAAGGGACTAAAGACAAGGAGAAGCAACATGCCTAGTATGTCTGTAACCTTGTCACTAGCTCAGTTTCATTTTCTAGAACCTTTGTGGCTATTGGCTCTTGTTCCATTGGCTTTGATCTATTGGCTCACTGTTCATAAAAAAGCTTCTGGTAGCGACTGGAATAAAGTGATTGATGCCCATCTCTTGCCCACCTTGTTAAAAATAAACCCCACAAAAATAGGTAAGTCATTTTCAGCATTGCTCATGCTGGCATGGATGATTAGCGTGTTGGCATTGGCAAATCCTGCTTGGGAGAAAATAGCGGTTCCAGTATTTCAAACTAATATGGCTCGCGTTATTGTACTTGATCTATCGCTTTCGATGAATATAGCGGATGTAAAACCTTCTCGTCTAGCACGGGCGAAATTCAAGATTGAAGATATTCTGGCAAAGAATGAAGAAGGTCAAATCGGCTTAGTTGTGTTTGCAGGGGATGCTTTTACAGTGACACCATTGACACGCGATGCCGATACGATTGGTTCTATGTTGTCCTCTCTTAGCCCTGACATTATGCCAGTTCAGGGAAGTCGTGCTGATTTAGGTCTACTAAAAGCGCAGGAGTTATTACAACAAGCCGGTGTTCCTAATGGGCAAGTGTTATTGATGGCGGATGGTGCCGAAGCTTATTTAGCGCTAGAAGCAACGGAAGAGCTAAGTAAAAATGACTATGCTGTTTCAGTGCTTAGCCTTGGCACACAACAAGGTGGCACGATCCCTAATGTAGTGGGGCGAGATAGAAAGCCCATT
>JAZGES010000165.1:0-8447 GCA_036478935.1 Thiotrichaceae bacterium | reverse complement strand
CGAAGTGCCGTTATCTTTTCTGAAAACCGCTGAGCTAATGCCGGTACGGGTGCTTTATTAGGCGTATGAAAAAATAAATAAGGCGTTTTCCCTTCATCAATCCACTGGATAGTTTTATTCGCCCATTGGTCTAGTGCCGTTTTAGATAGACTCAAATCCATAGGACTCATAAAGCGCAACATAGGGAAGTCCCCAGTGGCGACTACATGCAAAGGAATGTGTGGTTTTTCAATTAATGATTTTTGGGTGGCTGCATCGGGTGCTGGGTTGGCAAATAGAATGCGTGTATCAAACATGACACGACTCACGTTATGTTCCATTAGTAGTCGATTGAATTGCTTTTCAGTCTCGTCTTTTCTAAAAAAGCCAGGATGCCGTACTTCAATCCCATAGTTAAAATCTGCCGGAAGGCTAGAAAGGAATGTTCTCAAAATCGGTAGTTGATCTGGTTGGAAGGCACTACTCATTTGTAACCAGAGTAAACCTAGCTTTTCACCAAGAGGAGATAGTCGGTCTATGTATTCGCTCATTTCTTTTGAACAGTGCCGAAGCATGGCATCGTGGGTAACGGCTCTGGGGAATTTAAAGCAAAAGCGGAAGTCGTTAGGAACGGAGTCATGCCACGTTTGTACCGTGTCACTATTGGGAAGCGCATAAAACGTGGTATTGCCTTCAACCGATGTAAAGTGCTGTGCGTAAATTTTTAGAGGGTTTTTGGGGTTCTTCCCTTCGGCATACCAGTCGGGGTGTCGCCATTCGGGTAGCCCGATATAATAATGCTTAGCTTGTTTTTGCATCTCTACAAATTCAACTCATGCCAAAGCTTATTTAATCGTTTTGCTGACACAGGATTATTAGTCCCTAAATCTTGAGCAAATAACGAGATTCTAAATTCTTCGATCTGCCAGCGATAATCTCTCAAAGGTGCTTCCATTTGAGGCTTCTTTTTTATCTCTTCTTTGTATTTATCCCATAACGGTTGTACTTCCAAACGCAATACACGGTCACGTTGTTCACTGGCGGCTAGTTTGTCGAGCCTGCGAGTGATGCCTTTTAGGTAACGTGGAATCTGTCGCAGTTCTTCGGTGCTAGTCTCACTTAGGAATCCTGAATAAATGATATGTTGCACTTGGTCTTTGATATCAGCCAATGCCTCTAGCCAGTTGATTTTGATATTGCCTTTTAACTGTTTATGGATTTCAAGGTGGAGTTTGAGAATAGGATCTAATAGATGGCAAAGTTCGGCACAGTTTGCCGCTACCTTTGTTTGTTGCTCTTTTAAAAGTGTTGTGAATTGTTGCTGAGTTCTAGTGCCTTCATCACCAAGATAAGTATTGCGGAATGCGGCTTGCATAATGTCCTGTTTTAACTCTTCGCAAGTACCGGATGAGGTATAACGCAAACAGAGACTCTGGATATTCTTGAGTTTACGTTTCTGGCTGTTGTATTGTTTGCTATCGACTAAAATAAACAGGCGTAATAGGCCTTTCACATGTCTTAGTTTAGCTTTTTCTGGAGTATCAAAAAGCTTGATAGCAACGCTAGTTTTGTTATCGACCAGAGCAGGGTAAGCGCGGATGCTAATACCATTGGTATTAATCACGGTGCTCTCTGGTAAGTCTCCAAAGTCCCATATGGTCAGGTTGTCTTTCTCAATACTTTTATCGGTCAACTCAGTTAACGCTTTAAAGCTTTTCTTGGCTTTGTGGCTGACGCTATCTTTCAGGCTATTTAGATCTCGCCCCGTTTTTAATGTCTTTCCTTTTTCATCAATGACATTAAAGCGCATTAACAAATGCTGTGGGAGTTCGATGGCATCATAAAGGTCTTGGGGTATCGTTGCGCCCGTCATTCGTCTTAAATGGTGGTTTAATGCATCAAGCAGTGGATGGTTAAGAATATCATCAACGGATATATTCTCAGCACAAGCTTTAGCATATTCAGGTGCAGGTACGAACTGCTTACGTGTTTGTTTTGGCAAGGCTTTAATAATGGCAATGATCTTTTCTTCTAACATGCCTGAAACCAGATAATCGAAAGGCTCTGGTTTTAACTGGTTGAGTAAGATATGCGGGATTTGCACGGTTACACCATCGTTAGCACGTCCTGGTTCAAAGCAATAGTTTAAAGGAAATTGTGCATTATTTAGACTGAGATGATCTGGGTATTGGTCATCATCTACGTGATCCGTATCGCGCTGCAATAAGTATTCTTTGGTGAGGAATAGGGCTTGGGAGTCGTTTTCTTCTTGCTGCTTACGCCACTGTTCAAAGGATTGTCCGCTGTAGATGTTTGCCGGAATAATTTGGTCATAGAAGTCGTAAAGTGTTTCCTCGTCGATAAGAATATCGCGGCGACGTGACTTGGCTTCGAGATTTTCTATGTCTTCTATCAAGCTTCGGTTATGTGAGAAGAATTCTGCCTTGCATTGATACTCACCATAAACTAGAGCATGGCGGATGAATATTTGACGACTAACGACGGGATCAATTTTACCAAAGTTGATGCTGCGTTTAGGATTAACGGTTAAACCATAAAGCGTTAAACGTTCGTCTGCACCGACTTGGGCTACTCGCTTTTGCCAATGTGGTTCTGAATAGTGACGTTTGACAAGGTGCTGGGCTGCATGTTCAATCCATTCGGGTTGCAGCTTGCCAACGATGCGTGCGAATAGTCGAGAGGTTTCCACCATTTCTGCTGCCATCACCCACTTTGGTTGCTTTTTCTTGAGAGCGGAGCCAGGGAAGATCATAAACTTTCGGTTGTGTGTTCCAAGGTAGAAGTTGTCTTCATCTTTGGTTCCGATATGGCTGAGTAGCCCACTTAATAAGCATTGATGAATCGTGTCCACACTGGCTTTACGCTCATTTACTTTAGCGGTTTTAGGCAAGCTTCGGATGATTTGAAAATGAATATCTTGCCATTCACGCATCCGCATATAGTTTAAATACTCTTTGCGGCATAGCTTGCGAAGTTTGTTTTGGGATAGCTGTTGTTTTTGCTCGTGAAAATAATTCCACAGATTGATATAACCGAGAAAGTCAGATTCTTTATCTCTGAAACGACTGTGTTTTTCATCCGCAGCTTGTTGCTTTTCCATCGGACGTTCACGAGGATCTTGAATGGATAAAGCGCTGACTATAATCAGAATCTCTTTGAGCGCACCGAGGCGTTCTGCCTGAATCAACATTCGGGCAAGCTGTGGGTCGATAGGAATCCGTGCCAGCTGACGGCCTACATTAGTGAGCTGTTGGTTTTTCTTTACTGCTTGCAGTTCAAACAGTAGCTTGAAGCCATCACGAATCAGGCGCGAATCGGGTGGCTCGACAAAAGGGAAGTCTTCTATCGTACCTAAACGTAGAGGAATCATTTGTAGAATGACGGAGGCAAGGTTGGTTCGCAGAATTTCTGGATCAGTAAATTCAGAGCGGCTTACAAAGTCTTCTTCAGAATAAAGGCGAATTGCAATGCCGTCACTGGTTCGGCCACACCGACCTGAGCGCTGGTTAGCAGAGGCTTGGGATATTTTCTCTATGGGTAAACGTTGGATGCGTGAGCGCCATGAGTAGCGAGAGATTCTGGCTAGTCCTGTGTCTATTACATATTTGATGCCGGGTACGGTGAGCGAGGTTTCAGCCACATTGGTGGCTAATACGATGTGTTGTTTGCTATGTGGCTTAAAGATTAAGTTCTGGTCTTTATTGGATAGCCGTGAGAATAGGGGGAGGACTTCGGTATTGGGGTAATCTTGCTTTCTGAGTATTTCAGCGGTATCACGAATTTCCCGCTCGCCTGAAAGGAAAATCAAAATGTCATCGCGGGACTCTCTTTTGAGCTCATCCACTGCATCAACAATAGACTCATACATATCAGCTGCTTGTGATTCTTCTTTGTCATCATCAAGCAGTGGGTTGTAGCGAATTTCTACAGGATAGGTGCGCCCTGAAACTTCAATAATAGGTGCGTCTGAGAAATGTTTGGAGAACTTTTCAGGATCGATGGTAGCTGAGGTGATGATGAGTTTTAGATCACGGCGTCGGGGTAATAACCATTTCAAATAACCCAGAATAAAATCAATATTGAGACTGCGCTCGTGAGCTTCATCAATAATCAGCGTGTCGTATTGATTTAAAAAACGGTCTTGCTGAATCTCGGCAAGCAGAATGCCATCCGTCATCAGCTTGATATAAGTATGGGGCTGAGTGTGATCCTGAAAACGGATTTTATAGCCTACATGAGTATCCGATTTAAGCTCATCGCTGATGCGAGCGGCAACGGTTCTTGCCGCTAATCTGCGTGGCTGAGTATGACCGATAAGACCATCAACGCCACGACCTAGCTCTAAACATATTTTAGGTATTTGTGTGGTTTTACCAGAACCGGTTTCACCACAGAGGATGACGACTTGGTTATCACGTATCGCTTCTAGTATTTCTTTTCTGCGGGCTGAAACGGGTAGTGATTCTGGGTAATCAGGTTTGGGTAGGTTAGCTTTGCGTTGTTCTTTTAAGGCAATTGATTTATCTATATCACTTGCGAGTGTTTTGAGTTTGGCATCATCAGCTTGCTTGTTAAGCTGTTGCAGCCGTCGCCTAAAACGAAAACTGTCTGTTGCACGGCAATGCTGAAGCTTTTGATGCAGTTGATTTAGATTAGTTGATGATGGTGTTGGTTGTGTCAAAGTCTTCTCGTTGTCGAAATAGAGAAAACTCCTTCATTTTACTGGGTGCTGTAAAGTAGTGTTTTGTAGGTCGGATAAGGAACGCCATCCGACAAGTCGTTGAATTAGCCGCTCTTTGTCGTATGGTGCTATCGCTTATACGACCTACTTTCCACTTTACAACACCCTCCTTAGAGAAGAAGGAGTTTATTATGCTTTAAATAGCAAATGTAGTTGCGTATAGGCGGAATTATATTGAAATTACTTCATTTGTCACTATAGTTAACAGTTCATAACTTATTATTTTAGAGGATTACCATGTCTCATCTTGATATTAACTCGGGTCAGGTTGTTGCTAACGCATCAGAATCTGAACGTGCCGGGTTTATTCGTAGAACTTATTTGCACTTAGCAGGAGCCATCGGAGCTTTTGCAATCGTTGAAACCTTATTATTCAAAAGCGGTATCGCTGGGCAGTTTGCTCACATGCTTTCAGGCAGTAAATGGTCATGGTTGATTGTTTTGGGTGTATTTGCTTTTGTTTCACATTTTGCAAATAAATGGGCGCATTCTTCGATCTCTCGTGAAAAGCAATACTTAGGTCTGGGTGCTTTCATTCTGGCTGAAGCGGTAATCTTTATGCCATTGATCTTTATGGCAATGCGTATGACGCCTGACGGTCAGCTTCTGCAAAATGCAGGCGTGGTGACTGTCGCTTTGGTTGCAGGCTTAACCTTTACGGCGTTCACTAGCAAAGTCAACTTCTCATTCTTGGGTCGTGGATTAGCGATTGGCGGTTTTATTGCCATGGGTGTGATTGTTGCAGCAATGATATTCGGCTTTTCACTAGGCACTTGGTTCTCTGGCGCAATGATCTTATTTGCAGCGGCTTCTGTTTTGTATAGCACTTCAAATATTATCCATGAATATAATACTGAACAGCATGTAGCAGCGGCTTTATCACTGTTCTCAAGCGTTGGTTTGTTATTCTGGTACATCCTTCAGTTCATGATGAGCTTCGGCGGCTTCGGCGACGATTAATCGCTAGTTTTTAAGGAGCTAACTCCGAGTCATTGAGTTAGCTTGAAATCACCCACTGTTCTAGTGGGTGATTATTCCCACATCTCTCTTAATATCAAAAAAATCCTTATATCTCCTAATGCCAGCCTACTGCTCTAACTACGCTTGCATTACTAGAAATACAACAAATTAGTATTCAAAATACAACAATTCATTGGTTAATTGAGCTGTTACAATATTGTTGCCTTTAATTAAATTAATAGTGAACCATTCTTTTTTAATGAATCAAAGGTAAAACCCTAAGGCATGTTTAGTGCCAATATAAGTTCTTAGGGTTTATTTTTATACTTAAACGGATTGTATAATCTAGGGGTAACATTTAGTGGATAAGTTAGGCTTTGATGAAGCCAGACACCTCGTATCAAGAACTGGATTTGGACCAGAATGGAACAGCATCCAAAGGCTTATAGGTAAACCTATGCCTCAAGCTGTTGATATGATTTTAAAACAACGGAATTCAAACCCTCCAGGCCCACCAGCGATGACTCACTGGAGCAAACTGGTCGGCTTGCGGAACAATATGAGTCGCCGAAAAATGGTGATGCGTATTTCCAAAACGGAAGGTGACGCATTACAAAAGTGGTGGGTTAAGCACCTGTTAACCACTCAAGCTCCGTTTGTGGAACGAATGACCTTGTTTTGGCACAACGTCTTTCCTTCAACTATCACAAAAACCTTATCCGCGACTTTGCTCCATCAACAAAATTTGATGTTGCGTAAGCATGCGCTAGGGAATTACCGTACCTTATTGCATGCAGTAGCAAAAGACCCTGCGATGTTGGTCTATCTGGATGGCAATCAGAACCTAAAAGAAGAACCTAATGAAAACTTTGCCCGTGAAGTGCTTGAGCTTTTTACTGTAGGCAGAGGCAAGTATAACGAGAATGATATCCGTGAGGCCGCTAAAGCGTTTACAGGATGGACTATTAATGATCGTAGTGGACGCTTTGTTAACAATGCTAGCCAGCATTTTACAGGGCCAAAGACTATTTTAGGGCAGACGGGAAATTTCAATGGGGATCAAGCATTAGATATTATGCTAAAACATCCCCGTACACCTGAGCGCATTGCAGAACGATTATGGAAAGAGTTTATTAGTGTTTCCCATCCGAACCCTGCCATTATCAAACGCTGGACACAAAAGTTTGTTCATTCTAATTACGATATTACAACGCTATTAAAAACAGTGCTGACCTGTGATGCTTTCTGGGCTGCTTCAAATCGAGGGGCACTTATCAAATCACCCATTGATTTAGCCGTGGGGACATTAAGAGCGCTTCCCGTGACTTTGCCAAGAAATAATTTAGCACATCAATTAAAGCTGATGGGTCAGCCTTTGTTTGATCAATCAACAGTAAAAGGTTGGGCAACGGGTGAGGATTGGTTAAGTACTCAGTCTTTGTTGTTACGTGATTCACTGTTGAGAAATTTGAATCGAGGCAATATGCGTTCAGCAAAAAGTGGCATGGATCGCCATCTACCCAAAATATCTAAAGAAGAAATGGCAGCATGGTTGTTGCCCATTCCTCCTTCACACCCTTTTCCTGAAAAAGAAGGAAATAAACGTTTGGTTCGAGCCTTGATGCTTGATCCTGTTTATCAGGTTTATTAGGAATATTTTAAGGATTGAAAAATAGTATGTTATTTAATTTTCAATCCTAGCATTACTTTCTTGTTAAATAGCAAGTAGAAAATAAACCGTCATTCTGGCGTAGACCGAATCCATGTTTGAAACAAGCGCTTTGTTGAAATGGATACCGGCCTACGCCGGTATGACGAAATTTTGTTAATTGTAGCGAAGAGCTATTAGTTAACGCGGAACTTATTATGAATAGAAGAGATTTTTTACAATATGCTGGATTGGTCGGCATGGGAAGTATGCTTCCCGGCTTTGCCAATGCGGTAGATTTAAGTAAAACAGGCAAAATTGTTGTCCTTATCCACCTCAAAGGTGGCAATGATGGCTTCAACAGCCTAGTCCCCTATGGTGATGAAAAATACTATGGTTTACGTCCAAAGATTGGTATTAAAGAACGAACCGTATTGAAACTGCAAGGCGCTAACCAAGATGGCTTTGGTATGCACCCACAGCTCAAGCAACTCATGCCACTATGGACTAAAGGACAAATGGCGTGGATACAGGGCATAGGTTATCCCAATAGCTCTTTGTCACACTTCCAATCATTAGATATTTGGGAAAGCGCATCGCCTAACGATTACAGTAAAGGCTGGTTAGCTCAAGTAGTACCAAAGATGAAGCAAGGTCTACACGGTATTGTTATTGATGATGGAGTCGAAGGTGGAGGAGTCTTGGCAGGCAGCCAATTAAATGCAGTTACCATGAAAAACCCAAAATCCTTTATTAAAGCAGCCAATAGGATTGAAGACATCAAGCTTAATAATCGCAACCCTGCGATAGCCCATGTCACTAATATTCAGCATCAACTACATACTGTCGGTAAGCAGATTGCAGAAAAAGTAGGGACAAGCCCGCGAGCTGTTCCCGGACGTTATACCGGTGATTTAGGTCATGGGCTAGAGGCTGTTGCACAAATGATTCTAAGTGGAGTGGATGCACCGGTTTATAAAGTGACACAAGGTGGTTTTGACTCACATGCCAGCCAGAATCAATTGCAAAACAACGCACTATTTCAATTAGCCAGTGGTGTTAGCTCTTTTGCGAATGTGATGGAACGCAGTGGTTTAT
>JAZGES010000164.1:0-4814 GCA_036478935.1 Thiotrichaceae bacterium | reverse complement strand
ACAGGGTATACCGGAGGTGCGATTCCTTTGCACGCCAAGTCAGTCGTCATTAATACTGAGAAGCTTGATTTCATCTCGGAGGTTAGTCAGCGAGATAAAGTCGCTAACGGCAAACAAGTGCCTGTAGTGAATTGTGGAGCAGGCGTAGTGACCAAACGAGTCTCTGAATTGGCTCAACAACATGGTCTAGTCTTTGCGGTTGATCCTACCTCGCAAGATGCCTCTACCATTGGCGGCAATGTTTCCATGAATGCAGGTGGCAAAAAGGCTGTGCTGTGGGGAACTACATTAGATAACCTTGTCTCATGGAAGATGGTAACGCCCGATGCACAATGGCTTGAGGTTAAGCGTCTCAATCATAATTTAGGCAAAATCCACGAACAAGAAACAGTAACCTTTGAAGTCAGTCGTTTCAAAGCCGATGGGAAAACAGCGATTGGCGACCCTGAAGTCATGACCTTTGCAGGAAAGTTCTTCCGTAAAGAAGGGCTTGGCAAAGACGTGACGGATAAGTTCTTAGGTGGTTTACCTGGTATACAAAAAGAAGGCTGTGATGGGCTAATCACTTCGGCTGAATTCATCTTGCACCGGATGCCTGAAAAAGTGCGTACCGTGTGTATGGAGTTTTATGGCACGGATTTGCATGAAGCTGTCCCAGCAATCATTGAGATTAAAGATTATTTAGATGGCAATTCCGAAGTGATGCTTTCAGGGCTAGAACATCTGGATGAACGCTATGTGAAAGCCGTCAAATACACGCCAAAAAGTGCGCGTGGCTCACTACCTAAAATGGTGCTTATTGCAGATATAGTCGGGGATGATGAGTTACAAGTCGCAAATGCCAGCGCAGAAGTAGTGCGGTTGGCGCAAGCCCGTCAAGCTGAGGGTTTTATTGCGATTAGCCCAGAAGCACGTCGTCAATTTTGGTTAGATAGAGCGCGAACAGCGGCCATTGCGGCACATACCAATGCCTTTAAAATCAATGAAGATGTGGTTATCCCGTTACATAATTTGGCTGCATATAGCGAAGGTATTGAGCGTATTAATATACGTCTCTCCATTGAAAATAAACTCAAGCTGATTGAGCAGTTATTGGAAACCTTGCAAGGTGATCTGCCAGAGTTACGCAACTTGCCAGATTATGAAGCGAGTACAGAAAACGATGCGTTACTACAAGCAAAAACGGATAGTGCCAGTGAACATTTAAATAAGGTCAAAGCACGTTGGCAGACTATTCTAGCTCATTTCGATGAACCCGCTGAATCCTACAAAGACTTGTTAGATCAACTCACAGTTGATGCGATCAGAGCAGATGACAAACTAATTAACCTGCTGCTACGTCGTGATTTACGCATTTCATATCATCAAGAAATCCAGCAGCCGCTTAACGAAATGTTTACTGGCCGTGGCATGACACCGTTATGCGACAAGATGATAGCTATCCACAAAAAAGTACTCTCGAGTCGTTTGTTTGTGGCATTACACATGCACGCAGGTGATGGCAATGTGCATACCAATATTCCCGTCAACTCCAACGACTATGAGATGATGCACGAAGCGGAAATCATTGTGGATGATGTGATGGAATTGGCGTTATCATTGGATGGCGTTATTTCTGGTGAGCATGGTATTGGTCTCACCAAAATGCAATATCAGGATGAATTTACCACCCAAGCTTTCGCCGAGTACAAAGAGGAAATTGATCCAAACGGCCACTTTAATCGTGGCAAACTTATGCCCGGTTCGGGCTTACAAGATGCTTACACACCTTCACTAAGATTGGTAGAGCGTGAGGCTTTGTTACTAGAGCACAATGCACTAGGTGAGCTGAATGACGACATCAAAGACTGTTTGCGGTGTGGTAAATGTAAGCCTGTTTGTAATACTCATATTCCGCGCGCGAACCTTCTGTATTCGCCCAGAAACAAGATACTAGCAACAGGCTTGATGATTGAAGCTTTCATGTATGAAGAGCAAACTCAGCGTGGAGTCTCACTGCGTCACTTTAAAGAAATGAATGATGTGGCGGATCATTGCACAGTTTGCCATAAGTGCTTTAACCCTTGTCCTGTGAATATAGATTTCGGTGATGTAACGGTACGCATGAGGAATATCTTGCGTAATCGTGGTAAGAAGAAATTCAATCCGATTACTTGGGCATCCATGACATTCTTGAATGTAAAAGACCCGCGTACTATAAACCTTATGCGTAAGGGACTGATTGAGTACGGGTATAAAGGGCAGCGCTTAGGGCACTACGTATTTAAAAAATTGGGATGGTTAAAGGGAGGGCAACCTGCCGCTACTATTGGTAAGCCTAAGATACAGGAGTACGTGATTCAGTTTGTGAAAAATCCACTGCCCAAAAGCGTTCCGGCAAAAACAACCAGAGCTTTATTGGGATTGGAAGATAGCAAAATAGTCCCGATTCTCAACCCAACTAATCCCGATAAAAGTAAAAAAGGTGATGCTGTTTTTTACTTCCCCGGCTGTGGTTCAGAACGCCTGTTTAGCCAAGTAGGTATGGCTACACTTGCGATGCTCAATAAAGCCGGAGCAACAACCGTTTTACCGCCCGGATATTTATGTTGTGGCTATCCACAAAATGCATCAGGCGACACCAAGAAAGGTACACAAATATCAACAGAGAATAGAGTGTTGTTTCATAGAATTGCCAATGCGTTGCAATATCTAGAAATAAAAACAGTTCTCGTTTCCTGCGGTACTTGCTTGGATCAGCTACTTAAATACGAATTTGAAAAGATTTTCCCGGGTTGTCGTTTACTGGATATACATGAATATCTGCTAGAAAAAGACATCAAACTAGAAGGCTCAACAGGTGTGCAGTATCTCTATCATGATCCTTGCCACTCTCCCATAAAAACCGCAGCGCCGGTACAAGTTGTTTCTGATTTGATGGGAAAAGACGTGATTCTATCCGATCGTTGTTGTGGTGAAGCGGGTACTTTTGCAGTCAGTCGACCTGATATTTCTACCCAGTTACGTTTTCGAAAAGAAGAAGAAATCAAAAAAGGCATCAAGCAACATTCAGGTGCAGACATTGTAGCGAATAACAAGGTGAAAATGCTGACCAACTGTCCAGCATGTCAACAAGGACTATCGCGTTATGCAGATAGCACGGGTATTGAAACCGACTATATCGTAGTTGAAATGGCGAATGAGTTATTGGGTTCAGATTGGTCAGAGAAATTTGTAGAGCAAACTACTAAGGGTGGTATTGAGAAGGTGCTTTTGTAGTTGTTAGAGAAGTACTTTAAGAGACCTGTGCAGGAAAGGTATGATTGAATTTTTGCGAGTGCCGAGGCTCCAGCCTCGGCACTCAGTCTTGACGGCTCCTGCCGTCCATCTGAATTAGTTACTTACTTATGGTTAGAAGCGAGAGAAGCTTCAGCCTTCTTATTCTTAATCTACAACTAACACCAGACGAAAACCAATAAGATTACTCCGGTATTCCGGTGGATAAGCATCACGAAAAGCAGAACGAATATCCCTATGATGAAAAAGCCAGCTACCACCACGCAATACACGGTTAGTACCTGATTTTGGTCCTATAGGGTTAATAGAATTAACCGCTTCCTTACCTTGATAATTAGCATGCCAATCTTGGCACCACTCCCAAACATTCCCATGCATCTCATGTAAGCCCCATGCGTTTGCTGACTCCATAGAAGTGACAGGCACGGTACATTTTCTATATTGATCTATTTCAACATCAAGGAATGGATGGTTTCCATTGAAATTAACCTGATCCATCGTGATGTTCTCGCCCAGATTAAAGGGGCTAGTAGTCCCTGCACGACAAGCGTATTCCCACTCAGCTTCAGTAGGCAGGCGAACTGTTAAACCTGTTAATTGTTTAAGCTTTGGGATGAATAGCTTTGTTATTTGATCCCAGCTCACTTGTTCTACAGGGTTTCTAGGGTGTGTTTTAAAGTATGCGGGATTCCGCCCCATTACACTTTCCCAGAGTGCTTGCGTACAAGTTGTATCTGCTAACCAGTAGCCTTTAGTTAGCCTGACAGAGTGTTGTGTTTCACCATTAAACCTACCTATTTCCTCAATAGGCGAACCCATTTGAAATGTACCCGGAGATATCCAGCGAAACACTTGAGGGGTATTTTTAATAACTAATGTCATCCACCAACCAAATTGATCCTGTCCCCACCTTGTGGCGGATAGGTGTGGAGAAGGTTTGGCTGCTTTTGATAAGTCTTTGTAAGATTCTGTGCTCTTATCTGTTCTTTTTATTGTTATAGGCATGACAAAACTATACAGAATAGCTACTTATAGTTAGCTGAATAGATCAAGCTTGGCAATCTTTTGCAAGATAGTAGAGTTGGTGTCGTCATTCCCGTGTAGACGGGAATCCATCTATCAGAAGGGCACTTTGTATGAACATGGATACCTGTCTACGCAGGCATGACGGCTTTTTGGAACGACTAATAGTATGCAATTACTTTTAGGACTATTAATATGACATTATTTTAACTGCTCAGAGCTTCAAAAGTACTAGTCAGTATTGGGATAACTAATACTAACTTAAGGACAGCGGTGTTTTTTTACTCACGACCTTTATATTTCTCTGCGACAGCAATTAAAGAAGCATAGCTATAGGGATTATATTCAATAGACTTAGAGGAAAGACTAAGCACTTTATGTGCCCTTGCTTTTAAGTCTGTCGTGTTAGCTAAAAAGCTGGCTCTTATGAGTAATGTCTCGGCGGATGGATAAGGCTCATCTGAAATGTGAGTGGTTTTTACGCCCTTTGGAATTAGCTGTGCATCAGCTTTTGG
>JAZGES010000163.1:0-2798 GCA_036478935.1 Thiotrichaceae bacterium | reverse complement strand
TAGATGAATTAGGCAGCTTTTTAGATCTGGTAGAAGAATCCAAACAAATGGAACAAGATTGGCAAATTGTATTGGTTGCGGGTCTTTCTGGTAGAAATGGGATCCTCCCCGATTCCAGCGAAGCTGACCAGCCACTTAAAGTAATGATTCAAACTGTAGAGATGGGTGGTGACCTATCGAAATATGCCGCTTTTGATAGGAAAGGGACATCTATACAGATTGGCTAAGAACGTCGCTAAGTTTGTACTAAATGTTCTAAATACGTTTCTATAAGTGATTTACATATTTTCAAGCTTACAAAATAAGGATTGACAAATAGTATTTATCAACAGAGAGGCAAAAGGTAAGATAATCAGACATGGATAATAGCTTGTTCAAGCCGACGCTTACGCTTCGGCTTGAATCGCGGCACTGACCGTCGACTACCTTGTCCCACCGCGCAAGCGCCTCGTTTAAAATTCTATAGTAACTATAGAGGAGACGATGTTTTGGGAAGAAATTACCTCCCATCAGAAGCAGAATATAAATCCAAAAGAAGGAAAAAATCTTTACCGTTAGCCATGAAACGATCTATTGTTTTATCTATAAGTACCATGTTAACTGGACTTTGTTATTCCCTAGAAAACATGCGCCACGTTGGCATAAAAAAATAGGTAAGAAGGCATCAAAGAAAGAAATGATACCCAATAGAATCAGTACAGTAGAGCATCAGTCACAATATCTCAGTATAAGGCGAGTAGAGAACCGAGGAGTCGAAGTCACCAATCAAGCGATGGAGAACTTATTAAAACGCTTTAAAACAGAAAGTAGACAAAGTATAACCATGGATAATGCAATTGAATTTAAGTATCATGAGAAGCTTAATAAAGCCTTGAATATCCAGACCAATTTTTGTCAACCATACCACAGTTTGGAAAAAGGATTAGTCGAGCAAATCAACGGATTAATCAGACGCTTTTTACCTAAAAAAACAGATCTATCAACGATCACAAAAAAGGAAATAGGCGTAATAGTGTTTTTATTAAATTCACGCCCAAGAAAGTTGTCAAAATGGGAAGAGCCAGCCGAGGTTTTTGTTCGGAAATCTGAAATAAATTTAGTAGGTGGTGGTGCACTTGCTACTTGAATGCGACAATATACTTTCTCTACAATTTGTAAGCTATAGAAATTGGAATCCCAACTACGTGAATTGTCAAAGTGGCTATCTTCTCCGAATACTGTAGGAGAGCCTGAAGAAATTTTTGATGAACTGAATCAACGCTTGTTCCAAACAGGTATACAATTACAACGAGCTTCCTGTGGTCTGAACACCATGCATCCAGAAGTTTATGCGAAACAACTTATTTGGCAAGAAGGCAAAGGAACTCATAGTGCTTTACCATCACATGAAACAGTTGCCTCATCCATGTTTGTGAATAGCCCAGTTGCCTATGTTTTGCGAGAGAGAGTTAAACTTCATCTAAACTTGGAAGTTCCTGAAGATGAGCTACAGTACGACTTTTGCCGAGAAATGAAGAAAGAAGGCGCTACAGATTATCTGATCCTACCCCTTCCATTTCGTAATGGAGGATTCAGTTTTATTTCGTGGTCAACAATAGACCCCGGTGGCTTTCTTCCCGAAGAAATAGAGCTATTGGAAGAGCTTGTACCTTGGGTTTCATTACGGCTTGAGCTAGAAAGTGCTAGATTTGTAACATCGAGCCTTCTGCGCACCTACTTAGGTGATAATGCAGCACAGAAAGTTTTATGCGGAGCTTTCAAGAAAGGGAGTGGTGAACTAATTCATGCTGTCATTTTATCTTGCGATTTAAGAGGTTTTACCTCAAGAGTTGATTCAAGCTCAATTGAGCATGTGTTGCAAGATCTGGATCAATATTTTTCATGTGTCGCCAAACCTATAATGGAGCAAGGAGGTGAAGTACTTAAATATATCGGGGATGCCGTTCTTGGTGTTTTTCCTTTTATTGAAAGTGAAACTGCAGCATGCGCCAATGCATTACGGGCAGTTGCCTATGCATTTCGTTCCTTAGAACAAATTAACAACAAACAAAAGAACCTTGAGCGGGTTGAAATTAAGTTTGGGGTGGCGCTTCATATAGGCACAGTCATGTTTGGGAATATTGGTACAGAAAAACGCTTGGATTTTACGGTGATAGGAAGTGCTGTCAATGAAGTATGTCGAGTAGAAGCGATGTGCAAAGAATTAGGGCAGGAACTTTTAGTAACACAAACTTTTATAACTGCATCACAAAGACAAGATGCGGTATCTTTGGGATTACATTCATTAAGAGGTGTTGAAGAAAAACATGAACTGTATACATTTAACATTGAAGAGCTATGTAGGCAACTGACTACAGAGAAATAATCACTGTCAGAGTAAAATCGGTTTCTTAATTGGAAAGCAAACCTGATGTTTCCCCAATTTTTTATAACTAAAAAATCAACCAGGCGAGCTGGTTATTTTGATGTTATCGGGTGCGCTAACGCGCACCCGATAACGCGACGCTCAGTAGAACTGTCCAGAACCACCGGCTATCGAAAACCCGATAACCAGTAGCTCCAGACAGATATTTTTAAAGCGTGTATCGCTATCGCTCACAAGCTTAAAAAATACTCCTGAGCGTCGCGTTATCTCAGCAAAAGTAACGGCCTTTTTGTTTTTACCAACATATTGACAGTAAAACTTCCCAATAGCAGGTCATGAATACGGGTATGACTAAAAGCGCCCATGATGGTCATATCGATATTATGACTATCCTGATATTCACAAAGCTCATGTTCGGCTTTACCTTTTAGTT
>JAZGES010000162.1:0-23661 GCA_036478935.1 Thiotrichaceae bacterium | reverse complement strand
TATGATGCTGAAATAGGTTATGGGATGAATGGGAGAATCAACGATATAGGGGGGAATCTAACGATAGACTTACTCACTATAAATAACGGCAACGTAAGCGCAAAAAAAATCGTTGTAGCAAATACTGGACGTATTCGTACCGATGTTGTTAATCATTGATCAAAAACTACAAACCTGTTGTTAAAATTTTTATAAAAAGCTAATATGCGTCTCTGTTTTTCAAGCATGTCTATGCTATTCAAATAATAGGCGCGTAACTCAGCTGGTTAGAGTGCCACCATGACATGGTGGAAGTCCTCGGTTCGAATCCGAGCGTGCCTACCAATCATTTCTAGTGTTTACGATGTAAGCACTATTTTCTTCCCTTCTCTGGTTTACCTTTCTGCCTGATTAGTTGTCTTATAGCAGCTCTCTTCCAATATAAAAATAATCCTGAACTAAATCTTCTCTGTCATAAATTCTAGCAATATTCAGTTTGTATTAATGCTAAAAGTAGCATTGTGCTAGAGCAATTTTAAGGGTGTTGCGTAAAAAATACAGTTAATATGACAAGTCTGTGAAATCTGGACTAATATTCATATCAAACAAATGTCAGTTTAATCAAACAAATAAAGATATCATGAATACAAAAAACAACAATTCAGTGGTCGCCATTGATGGTTCAAAATTGGAACTGAATGCGCGTGATACTGCGCTCACTACTCATCGAGGCTATCAGGATGATGATCAGTTTGATGAAATTAACATTAGTGACTTAATTAATGTCTTGAAAAGGCACAAGTTACTTATTTTCACGATCACCTCGTTGATTTTTGGCTTAGCCCTTCTTTACACACTTTCCATCGTACCGACGTATCGTGCTGAAGCAACTATTAAAATAGATCGTGAAGCAGACAAGGTTGTAAGCTATGACGTTTATGAGCAAAAAGCTATAGATCAGAACTTCTACCAGACCCAATATGATGTGCTAAAAAGTCGCGCACTGGCTACGAGAGTCATTGAGGAATTAGGTCTAGAGGATCATTTTAATCAGCCGCAATTGAAAAAGCCATTTGTTGCAGAGCAAATGGATGAGATGAAGCTATTTTTCAACGAAAATGTGGTTGGGTTCTTTAAAGAGAAAGCGGTTGAGTTAAACCTTATGGGTGAAGAGAGTAATTCAACTAAGGATGAACTTCTCGATGAAAGTGGTGCCGAGAGCCAGTTGGCAGAGCGGCCAGTAGAATTAAAGTTCTTATCCCACCTCACGGTAAGCCCATCAAAGAAATCTAATATCGTTCATATTTTTTATGAGTCAACTGAGCCAGAGCTGGCAACTACTATTGTTAATTCTCTGGGTGAGAATTTCATCAAGATGAATCTGGAAAGTAGGGGCGATTCTACGATTTACGCAAAAGACTTTCTTAACGAACAGCTTGCTATTACACGAAGTAAGCTACAAAAGTCAGAAGTAGAATTAGTTGCTTATGCGAAAAAGAAAAATATAATTAATACTGATGATAATCAGTCCATTATCTCAAGTGAATTACAGGCACTATCGCAAGCTTATACTGAAGCGAGAACAAAGCTGATTGGAGCAGAAAGTGAGTACCGTCAGAAGAATAAGATTTCTGGGTCTATTCGCTTAATGGATAATAAGGTTATCCAGACTTTAAAAGAGAAAAAAGCAGATCTTGAGACTAAATATACAGAGCTAAGAGAGGTTTATAAGCCCGCTTACCCAGCGATGCGAGAAATTAAAAATCAAATAAATGCACTCAATAAACAAATCCGAAAAGAAGTGGCTATTATCAATAGCGGTTCTTCAAATGAGCTTAAAGGTAGTTACCTTGCAGCAAAAGAAAATGCAGCTAAATTAAAGAAACAACTAACCATAAAGAAAGCCGAGATTATGGCACTTCGCGATAAAACTATTGGTTACTCAGCACTAAAAAGAGAAGTAGACACTAACCGTGAATTGTATGATGGTTTGTTACAACGTGTAAAAGAAGTGGGAGTTGCTGGCGGTATCGTGACGAATAACATCTCCTTTCTAGACCAAGCCTTTGTGCCTTTTAGTAAACACAAGCCGAACACTACTCGTAACTTGGCGATTGGGTTGTTATTGGGTTTGATGCTAGGCGTTGGCTTATCATTTCTTATAGAAAATATGGATGATACGATTAAGACAGTAGAAGATATTGAAAGCTTGACCAATCTTCCGGTTATAGGTTTTTTCCCGTTTACCAAAACAAAGCGTGGTGAGAATCCTTTGTTAATTAATGAGAAGCCATTTTCACCTGTAGCAGAAGCATTTCGATCTATCGCTATTGATCTTGAATATTCAACAGAGGATGGAATACCTAAAATACTACACACCACGAGTTCTGCTGCTAACGAAGGAAAGTCATGCACTAGTATTAATCTTGCTACGGTTTTAGCCCAAGAAGGAAAGAACGTAGTGATTATAGACGCTGATTTGCGTAAGCCATCGTTGCATGAGTACCTAGATATGGTCAACGATAGAGGGGTTACTGATGTTTTAGTTGGAAAAGTAAGCCTCGATGATGCGTTGCAGGTGTCAGAAGTACCGGGTTTGACCATTTTATCCGCTGGAGTCATTCCAAGTAATCCTGTGAAGCTACTAGCAAGTAAAAGTATGATGGATCTTTTAGATAGCCTATCTGATCGATTTGATCAAGTAGTTATTGATTCACCACCTGTGTTGGGAATGGCAGATTCTCTTATTTTATCAAATAGGGCACATGGTACGGTTTTTGTAGCCGCTAGTGAAGATAGTAAGAAAGAAAGCATCTCTAATGCACTAAAACGATTAAATCGCAGTTATGGCAATGTTATTGGCGTTATTCTTACTAAAGTGAAAACAGGAAAAGGTCACTATTCTAGTTATGATAACTACTATAGTTATGGTAAAAGTGGTGAGCATGGCACAGAAATGGAACCGGTTAGACAAACAGGTTAGCTACTCAATATGGCAAACGTTAACTCACTTTCTGTGATGAGATAGTAGGAATGTTTAAAAAAATACGTGGCATTTTATTTAAGCTATGCTTGCTTTCATTATCTGCCTTTGCGCTCTATCATTTGATTCCTTTTAAAATTGCGGAGATACAGGCTAGACCTTCATTAGATACTCCTGTCAATGAAGATGACTATCGTCGTGTCTTACATTGGAACCCGAGAAAGAATGATGCATTAACCCATCTTGCTGAGCTAGCAAAGGATCAGGGTGATGCAGAGCAAGCCAAAAACTATGCCTTGCAAGCGCTAAGCGTTGATCCTACTAATGGACATGCCATGTCCATTCTTATCCCCGTTAATCAACAGTTACAGAATGAACCTGGTGCAGCTCAGGCTGTTACGCTTGCCCCTAAGTTGTGGACTGCTCATTCGTATGTTCATACTACACTTGCGGATCACTGGGCAGCTAAAGGCGATGTTGAAAAAGTGTTGTTTGAATGGGATTTGTTGCTAACAAGGCATCGTGCTTTATATAAACCCATATTCCCTATATTACTTGGCTATGCCAATTCTGAAGATTCTCGCGATTTGTTAACGCCTTATGTATCCAAGCCGGCGGCTTGGTGGAAAGATTTTTTCACTTACATGGTTAGTCAAAAGGTAGAGCTACCCGTATTACAGTACTTTTATCAACAGCGAGTTCAAACAGATACACCTCTGGAAGAGAACGAGCGTAAAGCATATATTCGACGCTTGCAGCAAGCTAAGTTTTGGAAGCTGGCTTATTCTTCGTGGATAGGTGGACTCAGTGGGGAACAATTTAGTCAGATTGGCACGGTTTATGATGGTGGTTTTGAAAGTGATAGTCATGATACAGGCTATGATTGGCATTATAAGCAATCTAAGCAGGCTAAAATTACTTTAAGTCGTACACGAGGCATTCAGGGCAAGCGCGCGTTACATATTGTATTTAATAAGCGTAAAAGCATTCATTTTAAAAATGTATGGCAGCGCTTATTACTAGAATCTGGGCGTAATTACCAAGTGGTTATGCAAACTCGTTTAGATGCTTTGAAAAATCCTCAAGGGTTGGTTTGGAGAGTGTATTGTGCGGATGAAACTACTGAGCAGCTAGCAGAAAGCCAGCCATTGAAAGGACGTGAGAAATGGGGTGAGATTTCTTTTGAGTTTACTGTGCCTAAACAGGGCTGTACTTCACAAATCATTAGATTAGAAGCGATGAGTAAATATCATCATGAGCACTTTTTTAAAGGAAGTATCTGGTTCGATCAGCTTGTCATTTTGCCTTTGACAAAAGAAGCAGGAAATTTATGAATAGTGCCGCAGCGATGACAAGCTCAACCATAAAACTATTAACGGTGCTTGCAGGGCTACTTATTTTTAGTGCTCCACTCTTTATGAATCAATACAAAGAGATGTTCGAATTAGTTGCTCAGGTTGTTGGTGTGGCAATGCTAGTTGTTTTATTTTGGACTCAAGGTAGTCTGGGTAAAATTGGCTACGCGAATGGACTGTTTCTTATTGTCTCTGTCGCATTTGTCGGGCTTTACCTCATACCTGCTCCTGAAGCCATGTGGGAAACATTACCCGGTAGGGGCCTGTACGCCGATGTTGCTAGTTTTATATCGGCTCAGGGTGTTGAAGTTGCGTATCCTTCTTTATCTCTTATTCCTGAGAATACTAAACGTGCATTATTCTACCTTATTCCTTTACTAGCTTTATTTTTAGTTACGATGAGCCTACCTAAGAGCAATGTGCATAGCTTGGTCATTGTACTTTTTGTTATTGTGATTATAGAAACAGGATTGGGTATCGTTCAGTATGCTTCCGGCGTTGATATCTTTTACATTGGTAATGATGAGCATGGTAATACCGCAAGTGGTACTTATCGAAACCGAGATCATTTTGTGGGCTTGATCGAATTAGTGTTGCCATTGGTAATAGGTATGTTGGTGGCTTCATTTTCACCAAGTTCAAATAGAAGTAGAGGTAGTCTTCTTAGTGGTACGTTGACTTTAACTTTGTTGGTTGTGTTAATGATATTGGTTTCTTTTTTCTCTGCATCACGGGCTGGCATTGGTCTTGTTGTATTGGGATTAATGATCTCTGCTTTTGCATTTTCTCATCATGTGGGAAAAGTGAAGTCATTTGGTTTTCTACTGATAGCCAGTATTGTGGGTGTAGCTGTTGCATTTAAAGTGGGGGTAGTTCCCATTTTAAACCGCTTTGCTAGTGATCCCATGGAAGATGAAAGATGGCGTATTTTTGAAAATACGCAACGTGCTATTACCGATATGCTGCCATGGGGTAGTGGCCCAGGGACTTTTCCTGAAATGTATCGTGCGTACCAGCCAATAGAACAACATAACTTTGTTAACCATGCACACAATGATTATTTGGAAATTATTTCTGATATGGGCCTGCTAGGTGGCATCATTATTGGAGCCTTCGTACTCTTATATCTAGTGCGTTGGTTTTATATATTCAGAGGGCAGAGTCAAGGGCTGTTCAAAAATCTACAAATCGGAGCTGGAATTGGAATGTTTCTGCTTTTATTGCATAGCTTTGTAGATTTTAATTTGCATCAGGCTGCTAATGCTTTGATCTTCGTCTTTTTGGCTGGGATATTTTTTCGTTTAAAGCGAGCTACTTAGTCAAAAAACTTAATACCTGCTTTAATATTTTCTCAGGATCATTGTAACTAAGCTTAAGTAGTGAGTTTTTATCTTTATATTCTAAGATAAGGCTTGGAAAGCCTGTAGCCCCTAAGGCTCTTGCTTGCAGGATTTCACGATCCAGTTGCTGCTGAGTTTGTTCACTTGATAAATCCTTCTCAAATAAAGTGATATCTAATAATAAATCTTTCGCAAGATCAACCAGTATCCCTTTATCTGAAGGGTTTTGAGCATTGAGGTAATAAGCTTGCTGGATAGCCAAAACCATAGCTTGCTCAAAGGATGGATTCTGATTTCGTGCCGCTATTACAGCACGGCAAGCTGGATAGGTTGAGCGCCTAGCTTGACACTTCTGCCAGAAACTATGATCGAAACGAGTACCAGGGATGCGTTGCTGGATAGTCTTCCAAGTGTTGCTAATCATCGCTTGCATTTCAGTAGGCATTGGCTGGGCTGAATCAGGGGCTAGTCCACCTAATAAAGTAACGACTGAAACAGCTTCGGGAAGGTCTTCTAATACTGTAAGCCACGTTGCTCGAAACCCCCAGCACCAGCTGCACATGGGGTCATGAATATAGTAAAGGGTGGCTTTTTTGTCGATTATTTTTAACCTAGTTTAGACTTCTTATACTGGAAATGCCTATAAGTCGTATTCACACTCAAACTTGAGACAATAATTCCTGATGTACTTCTTTATCTAGTCGAGCACCAAAGGTAGCGACTACTTTGGCAGCCGCCTTATTGGCTAAATTGCCAGCTTGTTCGTCAGATAGTCCGTGTGTAACGCCATAAAGGAATGCGCCAGCAAACATATCGCCGGCACCATTAGTATCAATTGCTTGTGCTTTTTGTGCGTCTACATAGGTGGTTGTTCCTTCATGCACTATGCACGCACCTTTTGAACCTAGTGTAATAACCAGCTTTCCAACTTTAGGGGCTAAGGCGGATATAGCATCTTCTAGATTTTCTGAACCGGTAAAGGTGAGGGCTTCCTCTTCATTGCAGAATAATATATCAACACCATCAGCAAACATTTCTTTAATGCCATCACTGAAATAAGTGACCATAGAAGGGTCAGAAAACGTCATTGCTGTTTTCACACCATTTTCAGCAGCTATTTCACGGGCTTTAATAGCAGCCTTGCGTGAGACATCAGAAGTCACTAAATAGCCTTCAATATAAAGATATTCGGCTTGCTTTAACTCGTCTAAGTGTAGCTCCTCTTCTGAAAAGTCAGAGGTAATGCCAAGGAATGTATTCATGGTTCGCTCTGCATCGGGTGTTACCATGACCATGCATTTACCTGTGTTGCCATCACATTGCACTTTCTCAAGGAAGGTAGTCACTCCGGCTTCTTGCAAATTAGCTTTATAGAAGTCGCCTTGCTCGTCATTAGCCACTTTACAGGCGTAGAATGTTTTACCGCCAAATTGGCTAATGGCAACAATGCTGTTTGCCGCTGAACCACCACCTGCGCGCTTTTTAAGACCAAACTCTTTCTTTAAAGTATCTAGTAGTGTTATGTGTGCCTCTTCATCTAATAACGACATCATTCCTTTTTCGATATTATTAGATTTTAGGAACTCATCTGTTACTTCAAATTCCTTATCTACCAGTGCGTTTCCGACGGCATAAACGTGATATTTCATGGTTTTCCCCAACTATTAATTTCAGTCTGCTATCCTATAGATTAACAGATTCATCTTCTAGTCATTTTCCGTATTATTAAGAAGCTACTAATAAGGTGTAATGAAAAGAGGACAGTGATAAACCATACCGAAAAAACCATAAATTATCACTCAATGTTTGGAAAACGGATGTTTGCCCATATGTAGTAGAAAGTGCCATATTAGGCATCTCCTTTCAGAAACAGTATTTGAGTTTTATTCTGTTATATAATGAAAGGAAGTTAACAACCAATCAAAGGTGTGAGTATTTTTGACTTATTCATTAGTGACTGTGTTAAAGCAGGAACAAATAGATAAAAGCAGAGTCTCGCATCATTATTAGACACCTAATTTAATAGAGGCAAAGTATCAAATGGCTGATGATACCGACCATCAGAGTGATTCAGGATTAGCGGTTGAAGAATCCCGTCCTGATGTAAAGGAACCGAAGCTATACAAAGTTATACTTCTTAACGATGACTTCACTCCAATGGAGTTTGTCGTAGAAGTACTCAGATTGTTTTTCGGTTTAGACCAAGAAAAATCCACACGCATCATGTTAAGCGTACATACAAAAGGCAAAGGCGTTTGTGGTGTCTACACGCGAGATATTGCAGAAACAAAAGTCGCTCAGGTGAACCAGTTCGCCAGAGAGAATGAACACCCACTGTTATGCACAATGGAGGAAAACTAATTCTTAGTCCAAGCTGTTTTAAGCTAATAGGATAGATCTTATTATAAGATTACAGGATTAGGTTTTACGATAATGTTAGTCGTTGTGAGGGTACAGAGAGTCCATTCTGAAAGGGAAGGGCTTGGGAAAATAACAAGGGAGTAATCATGCTAAGCACAGAAGTCGAATATTCTATCAATACGCTATTTCGTGACGCACGCGAAAAACGCCATGAGTTCGTAACAGTAGAGCATCTACTGTTTGCCATGACTAGCAACCCCAATGCGGCTGAAGCATTACGTGCGTGTGGTATAGATATCCCCGTACTACAAACTGAACTGGACAGTTTTATTGAAGATAGCACTCCTGTTCTATTCAGTGAAGATGAGCGTGAAACCCAACCTACTTTAGGTTTTCAAAGGGTAATCCAACGGGCTGTTTACCATGTTCAAGCATCGGGCAAAGAGGAAGTCTCTGGAGAAAATGTTCTTATAGCCATTTTTGGTGAGCCAGAGTCACATGCAGTTTATTATTTAAATAAACAAAATATGTCACGTTTGGACTTGGTTAATTATGTATCTCATGGAGTCCACAAATATGAAGATGAGCCATCACTAACCGATTTGTTAGGCGATGATGCTGACCCTAGCTTGGAGCCTGTTGATACAGAGAATGGCGAGCCTCGTGAAAATGCATTAGAAAAATATGCAGAAAATCTTAACCAGCGTGCGCGTGAGGGGAAAATAGATCCTCTGATCGGTCGTGATAAAGAAGTTGAGCGTACCGTACAAGTACTTTGCCGAAGACGGAAAAATAATCCTTTGTTAGTAGGTGAAGCGGGCGTTGGAAAAACAGCAATTGCTGAAGGCCTTGCGAAACGTATTGTTGATGGGCAAGTCCCCGAAGTATTATCGAGTGCTATTATCTATTCGCTTGATTTAGGTGCTTTAGTTGCCGGAACAAAATATCGTGGTGACTTTGAAAAGCGCCTAAAGGCAGTACTCAATCAGATAAAAAATGAAGAGCATGCTGTGTTATTCATTGATGAAATTCACATTATTATTGGTGCGGGTGCGACATCTGGTGGCACCATGGATGCCTCTAACCTGATTAAGCCAGTCTTGGCTAATGGTGAGCTGAAATGTATTGGTTCTACCACGTATCAGGAGTATCACGGTGTCTTTGAGAAAGACCGAGCTTTAGCGCGTCGTTTCCAGAAGATTGATATTAATGAGCCAAGTGTTGCGGATACCATCAAAATATTACAAGGGCTTAAAAGTCGTTACGAGACACATCATAAAGTTAAGTTTACCAATCCTGCTTTAAAAACAGCAGCAGAGTTATCAGCGCGCTATATTACCGACAGGTTTTTGCCAGATAAGGCAATTGATGTGATGGATGAAGCGGGTGCAAATAGACAGCTGCAATCAGGTAAAGCGCGTAAAAAGACAATATCGGTTAAAGATATTGAAGCGATTGTTGCAAAGATTGCTCGTATTCCACCAAAGACTATTTCCTCATCGGATATGGATGTATTAAAGCGTCTTAATGACAACCTCAAGCGTGTTGTATTCGGCCAGGATTTTGCGATTGATCAGTTGGTGACGGCTATTAAAATGTCACGTTCTGGCTTACGTGAAGATAATAGAACGATTGGCTCCTTCTTATTTGCTGGGCCAACAGGTGTAGGAAAAACAGAAGTTACTAAACAATTGGCAGAACACCTAGGTATTGAGCTATTACGCTTCGATATGTCGGAATACATGGAGCGTCATACGGTTTCACGTTTGATCGGTGCGCCTCCTGGGTATGTTGGCTATAACGAAGGTGGCTTATTGACTGAGGCGGTCATGAAAAACCCTCATGCTGTCTTATTGTTGGATGAGATAGAAAAGGCTCACCCTGATGTCTTTAATATTTTGCTACAAGTAATGGACAATGGCTCATTAACGGACAGCAATGGACGTAAAGTAGATTTCCGTAACGTGATCTTGGTGATGACAAGTAACGCAGGTGCTGAAAATATCAGTCGTGCCTCTATTGGTTTCACTGAACAAAATCATAGTTTGGATTCTAGTAAGGCGGTTGAGAAAGCATTTACTCCAGAATTCAGAAATCGTCTTGATGCGGTGATTCAGTTCAATCCACTGGATAAAAATGTTATTGAACATGTGGTTGATAAATTCTTGATTCAACTTGAAACACAGTTGGATGATAAGAAAGTAACGATTATTGTTGATGATAAAGCGAAACGTTGGTTAGCGAAAGAAGGCTACGATCCTATAATGGGAGCACGCCCAATGGCACGAGTTATTCAAGAGCATATCAAACGACCTCTAGCTGATGAAGTTCTCTTCGGGGCTTTAAGTCATGGTGGCGGTATTGTTAGAGTCACTGTAGTTAAAGGTAAGCTGAAACTTAACTTTGATAAAGAGACTGAAGCGGCGTCATAGATAGTTAGAGCCTATGGAAGTAATAGCTTCAATCAAGCCCCAATCATTTATTTGATTGGGGCTTTTTTATGTTTAATAAATGAGTAAGGGACTTTGAATGCTAAAGAATGCCAATAATTTGAATAGCCAAAATACAATTATTGATTTGCTTCGACATGGGGAACCTGAAGGTGGCAGGATGTACCGAGGTAGTGGAACTGATCATCCGTTGAGTGATCTTGGTTGGCAGCAGATGAAAGAGAGTATTAGAAAAGTAAGAGATGCTCATAGTGCTGACTGGTCTTACATTGTTACTTCACCCATGACTCGTTGCCACTCTTTCGCAAAAGAGCTTAGTCAGCAAATGGACTTACCTTTGGAGGTGATAGACACGCTAGTTGAAGCAGGTTATGGAGAGTGGGAAGGAAAAACCCCAGCTCAACTCAAACAAACTGATAACAAAGCTTATTGGGATTTTTATGCTGATCCTGTCAATAATCGCCCTAAGGATGCAGAGTCCTTAGAAGACCTCACTAGTAGAGTCAGCTCCACATTTATTGATCTTATGCATCGCTACAAAGGAAAGAAGGTTTTACTGATCTCTCATGCTGGCGTTATGCGAGCGGTTATTGGGAGCACATTAAAAACACCTTTAGCCAGCCAGCAACAAATTAATATCCCTTATGCCGGAATGTATCGAATCTTGAATGAGCGAAGAGGAACGAGAGTTTGCTTTTTATAGAGGCAGTGAAACTAGTACAAGCTCCTAGGTCTTTAATCTCGCAATGAAATAATATCCCACTTTAAATCTTCAGCAACCTGTTTAAGCTTTTCATCTGGGTCTACTGCAACAGCAGTCTCAACCATCTTTAATAAAGGCAGATCATTATGGGAGTCACTATAAAAAATACTTCCACCTAAGTCTTTATTGTGAATAATCAACCAGTCCTTTAGGCGCTCCACTTTCCCTTCTTGAAAGCAGGGAACGCCCTCAATTTCAGCAATATAATGACCGTTACGCTGTTTAGGTTCAGTAGCAATCAGGTGAGGTATGCCGAAGGACTCAACAATAGGAGCGGTAATAAAGCTATTTGTAGCAGTAATTACCAGTAACGTATGTTCCTGTTGTTGATGGTACTTTACTAAGTCTTTAGCTTTTGAGGTCATCAGAGGTGCAATGACTTCCTGCAAAAAAACTTCACGCCAGCTCAATAAGTCTTCTAGCGAATTTTCTGCCAACGGCTGAAATGCGAACTGTGCGAACTCGTGAATATCTAGCTGACCTTGTTGGTACTGTTCAAGAAAACGATTATTAGCTTGCTCGTAAACGTCTTTATCAACGATGCCTTTATTGACTAAAAACTGCCCCCATTCATAGTCGCTGTCGCCTGCTAAGAGTGTATTATCTAAGTCAAAAATTGCTAATGTCATTGGATTAGTAGAGTTTTCAAAATGAGCATTGTATAGGCTCTTGTCTAAGTCTGCATAAATTCTGTCATGAGAATGATACCTCGCGGCTTTAAGGTAGTAAGTAAATTTGATGATTCATGATGAATATGAAAGAATTATGCCTATTTTAATTCTAGGTATTTTTCGTGATTGACAAAGACGGCTTTAGAGCAAATGTAGGTATCGTCGTTTGTAATTGCGAGGGGCGTGTTTTCTGGGGAAAGCGTATTGGGCAACATTCCTGGCAGTTTCCTCAAGGAGGGATTGACCCTGGAGAAACAGCTGAAGAAGCTATGTACCGTGAGCTTCAGGAAGAGACCGGGTTATTACCAGAAGATGTGCGGATAGTGGGTTGTACTACGGATTGGCTACGTTATCGCTTACCAAAACATATGATCCGACGTCACTCAACTCCTGTGTGTATTGGCCAAAAGCAACGCTGGTTTTTATTACACTTAGTAAATGCCGATTCCTGCTTTAATTTACGCTCTACCAATAAACCGGAATTTGATGGTTGGCGCTGGGTAGATTATTGGGAGCCTGCTTCTGAGGTGGTTTATTTTAAGCGAAGCGTTTATAAAAAAGCACTAAAAGAACTAGCGCCTATCTTGAAAAAAGCACAACTAAAAAAGCACAAGTGGGAATAGACGAGTATTTAATTCCCTAAATTTCTGCAATCAGTATGCTATTGGATGTAAGTATTCATCATTGAGTCGTCGTTCCTTTTACAGATGGCTCTGGTCTTTATCAAAATGATGAAGGGTTTATTCAGGGTCGCCATAATCTAAAAAAGCTTAGTTACAACTAAAATAACTATAGCCATCAATAGCAAGCTTGGAGCTTCATTAAAATACCGATACCACTTATGACTTCGCTGATTTTGTTCTTGTCGAAACGTTAGCATGATGCGATAACATGCGTAATGATAAATAAATAAGAATAAGAGAAAGAACAGTTTGGCATGAAACCAGCCTGAACTAAGAACTGAAGTATTGGTTATTATTAATATGATACCCAAGATAGTCGTCAGTGCTGCACCTAGCGTCATCATAATAAACAAGCGACGCTCCATCACTTTGAATAATTCAAAGCTCGGTTTATTTTCCGGCATGGCGTGATAGACATAAAGTCGGGGAAGATAAAATAGTCCTGCGAACCATGTCACCATGAAAATAATATGAAAGGCCTTCATCCAGAGATACATGCTGTTTGGTACTCCCAAAATTCTAATTACTTGTTATTATACGCTCCTCTTATCACATCAAGAAGTTACAAAAATGAAAAAAATAGGCATCGTAGGCGCAACCGGATATACCGGGGTTGAACTACTAAGAATACTAGCAACGCATAGCGGTGTAGAAATTGAGATAGTGACTTCTCGTGCCAATGCTGGTAGCCGTGTGGATGCGATGTTTTCCAACCTGCGAGGTTTTATTGATTTAGAATTTAGTGAGCCTGATGTAGATAAATTATCAACCTGTGATTTGGTTTTCTTTGCCACACCCAATGGCATTGCAATGCAACACAGTAAAGTCTTGCTTGATAATGGAGTAAAGGTGATTGATTTAGCCGCAGACTATCGGATCAAAGACCTGAGTGTTTGGGAAAAATGGTACGGTATGCAACATGCAACACCTGAGTTAGTCGAATCGGCTGTTTATGGTTTACCAGAGATCAATCGTGAGAACATAGCATCAGCTAATTTAGTTGCTAACCCAGGGTGTTATCCTACAGCGGTTACCTTAGGTTTATTGCCTTTGTTAGAAGCAGGTGTGATTTCAGCGGAAGGTATTATTGCCGACTGTAAATCAGGTGCAAGTGGTGCAGGGCGTCAAGCGAATGTAGGTACTTTGCTCAGCGAAGCATCAGATAACTTTAAAGCTTACGCTTCAGATGGGCATAGACACCAGCCAGAAATAGCACAAACACTATCATTGTTGGCAGGAAAGCAGGCAGAATTAACCTTTGTGCCTCATTTATTGCCAATGATAAGAGGAATTCATGCGACGTTGTACACACAAGCAAACACTGAACATGATTTACAAAAACTATTTGAAGATCGTTATGCTAACGAGCCTTTTGTTGATGTGATGCCTTTGGGTTCACATCCTGAGACTCGCTCTGTTAAAGGCTCAAATGTTTGTAGAATATCACCTCATAGACCAGGAGAAGGCGAGCGAGTCGTGGTGCTTTCGGTGATTGATAACCTTGTAAAAGGAGCCGCAGGGCAAGCCGTTCAAAATATGAATATTATGCTTGGATTTGAAGAAACGATGGGCTTGATGGCTCCTGCTTTTCTTCCTTAAGAAATCTCTGATTAAGTTCTAAACCCGTCATGCCGGCGGAGGCTGTATCTATGAATAAGCCATAGTGTCACTCATAGATGGATTCTGGCCTTCGCTAGAATGACCGAGTACTTAGAACATTTAGAAGTGAGCTTCGGTTAAATAAAATAATAACAATAATAAATTATGAAACTAGATATAGATAAAAATATAGGAATGAGCTTACCTGCTCCTAGTGATAAATCTCGATGCTTAATCACATTGCTTTCGGCTCTTCTAATAGTCGGTTTAGTAGGCCTCGGTTTATACAAAAAGAACTATTGGGTTTTTAAACATGAAGTAAAAGAAGAAAAGATAAAAGTGGGTAGCGTCGAGCTTGCAGAGCTCCAAGAAAAATTCAATACGCTAAAAAAAGAGTTAATCGCCTTGAGTCGTGAGAACTCTATCCAGCAATCTACCAATAAAGCATTAAACCGAAAAATGTTAGAAGTAGAGAATGAGCTTACAGCTACCAGAAAAAATCAATTATTGTATGACGATATATTATCTGCTGATGATTTAAACAAAGGCTTGCACGTTCGTCATTTTGATATGCGTGTAAAAGAAGGTCTCGATGAGGGGCGGCGCTATCATTACACGGTTATTCTCTCTCAGGTAAGAGGAGAAAAGAAGATATTAAAAGGACAGTATGTGATTAGGGTAACAGGTCAAGAGGCGGGTAAAACTAAAAGCTATAGCCATCGGGAATTAGCTGCTGATGGGGTTGAGGCAGAAAGGAAATTCTCTTTAAAATATTATCAAAGCTTAGAAGGTGATATCGTCCTGCCAGAAGCATTTATACCTGAAAAAGTAACACTCTGGATTATTCCTAAAAATAAAAAATATTCTACAAAACGAAAAGCCTATCAGTGGGAGCCTTTGATTGGTCAGCAAAATTAAAGCTATTCTCCAGTAGGTGATCTAGATAGTTCAACAAAATCATAACAAATAAGATTACCCTGAATATTCTTATCACAAATCATGCTATATTGTCGCTACAGAACAAGAGGCTTTAAGGAGATTGAGTATGTTCAAAAAAAATAAACCGCAACCTGCAGCAATAAATAGCACCTCGAACATAGGAACAGCAGATCGTGCTGAGGTCAATACTCTAATAGGTAATTCAACGACTCTACAAGGGGATTTACACTTTACGGGAGTCTTGAAAATAGATGGAACTATCCAAGGAAACCTGCTTGCTGAAAGTAATGATTCTGTCTTAATACTGGATGATGATGGGGTAATAGAAGGTGAAGTACGTGTACCTAACATGATCATCAATGGTGCGATTAACGGAAATGTTTTTGCCAGTGAAAAAATAGATCTCTACCCAAATGCAAAAATAACGGGAGACGTTCATTATAATCTGCTTGAAATGGAAGTAGGAGCAGAAGTTAACGGCAGGATGTTAAGACAAGAAGGGCAAGCATTTGCTTCTGGCAATCAAAATGATGTAGCCCCCTTAGAAGAATCCATAGAAAGTTTAGAAACGTCTTAGTGTTATATGTCATCTAGTATAGGTACTTTTAGTACAGTTACTTTGGTGAATACTAGAATCCCAAATCAGACACTTTAAAGTAATAAAGCCAAACTCCAAGCCGTCGCGATACCTCAATAGCTGAGCCCGCGGTATCGCTAGTACAATCCTCTAAATATTTCATCATCATATTGCGAAGTAGAAAAAGCCGCCAATAACGAACAGCATTCCACTAAGTGGGAAATCCACAGATCAGCTTGTGATAACAATAATAGCAATAACATGTGGAATAGAGTGATACTCACGGTTCACTTCCTTTTTAACAAAATTTGCAAACTCCCTCTCTTTTTTCTTTCGTCCCAGAATTATTTCACAGCCACTTAATGTACAAGTCTGAATTGAAGGCGGGTACTTATAAGCAATACTGCTTTTATCTTGATATAACGCAAGGAACTTGAGCGAGACTTAGATAGAATTCATTCTATGAAAATAGAATTTGATATAGAAAAAATAAAGCGTTATGACAAGGCTGGCCCACGTTATACCTCTTATCCTACAGCTGTGGCTTTTACGCCGGAGTTTACTGAGAGTGACTTCAAGACTCGTGCTAACGCGAGTAATTTGTCAGAAAATAGTACGCCTTTGTCGCTATATTTTCATATCCCTTTTTGCGACACCGTTTGTTTTTATTGTGCTTGCAACAAAATAGCAACCAAAGATTATTCTAAAGCCGCTACCTACTTGGAATACCTGTATCGTGAAATTGATATGCAAAGCAGGTTGTTTGATTCTTCTCGTGTGGTAGAGCAGTTGCATTGGGGTGGTGGTACGCCTACCTTTTTAAATCATGAGCAGATTCGTGCTTTGATGGACTACACTCGTAAATCATTTAACCTGTTAGATAATGATGAGGGCGACTATTCGATTGAAATTGACCCTCGTAGTGTGAGTGCAGAGACTATTAAGCTGTTACGTGAAGTGGGTTTTAATCGTTTTAGTTTAGGCGTACAAGATGTTGATGCCACGGTACAAAAGGCGGTAAACCGTATTCAGCCTATTGAAGAAACTCAAGCCATTATTGATGCATGTAGAGCTAATAATGCTAAGTCTATTAGCATTGATTTAATCTATGGCTTGCCATTTCAGACGGTAGAGGGGTTTGCGAAGACCTTGCAATGCATCATTGATATCTCTCCCGATCGTTTATCCTTGTTTAACTATGCTCACTTGCCACAACTATTTAAACCTCAGCGTCGTATTGATGAAGCTGATTTGCCCAAAGCAGAAGACAAGCTGGATATCTTGCAACAGAGTATCGATACATTAGTTCAAGCGGGCTATAACTACATAGGCATGGATCACTTTGCTAAGCCAAATGACGAGCTTGCTGTTGCTCAGAAACAAGGGCATTTACATCGAAATTTTCAGGGTTATACCACACATGCTGATTGTGACCTTGTCGCAATGGGAGTCAGTTCAATTAGTAGTGTCAATAATAGCTATAGTCAAAATGAGAAGACACTAGATGGTTACTATAAGGCTATTGATGCGGGTAATTTACCGATTATTCGTGGCTTGGGTATGACTGATGATGATTGTATAAGAAGAGCTGTTATTCAGCAGTTAAGTTGTCATTTTAAGCTGGACTTCAATGGTATTGAAGAGAGTTATAGCATTAGCTTCAAGGAGTACTTCACGGTCGAGCTTGAGGAGCTAAGGTTACTTGAAAAAGATGACTTGTTAACGCTTAACTCAGGCTCTATAGGAGTTTCACCGAGTGGACGTCTACTGATACGTACTATTTGTATGGTGTTTGATGAGCACTTAAGGAATCAACAAGGCGAGCAGCGTTTTTCTAAGGTTATTTAAGGCTCTTTTTGTACGAAATAGGATAGGTGACGATAGATTAAATTATCTTTTATTACTTTCACAGTCTTATCTGTTTGGAGTACGTATTTGGGGAACTGAAGACCCACCTCTAGATGCTGTGATGTTATCTTCCTCAGAACCAATTGTAAGTAGCATTGAACAGCCCTAGAAAACATGGGTTCGTCTGAACCTTCTAAGTAGATGGTGTTTTCTCACCTGATAGCTTTACCATCTTGTATATGAAATATCCCATAGCTACAAAAATAAATGCAATTGTGAAAACACTCCAAAACCCTACTTGACTGAATAAAATTTCTTTCATAGTAATAATCTCGTTAATTAATATATTATTTAATTTCTATGCTGATTATTTTATAAGGGTTGCCTATAGTTCACATTGATATCAATCAATTCATTCTTTATAAAATTAATACTTTTGATATACATCAAGTATACGCTCATATGTTTGAGTTAGACTTTTTTAGTAGCCGAATTAGTCACCTCTGCGGTTTTGACCCTTGATACTTTTATTATTCTATTTGAAGTGGACTTTCAGTTAGTAATGAGTAAAGGAAAAATAGCATTGGTTGTGTCTATATTGATGTGGGTAGTGTTGCGATGGGTGTAAGACTTGTTGTTTTTATTGATATTTATTTTTAGATTAGGAGCCGGTGGTGTATTGCTGGTAGCAAGTCTTGTCGCCTCCCGATTCTTTTTACTACTTCCTTCGAAGATTTATCTGATACTCATGTTGGTGCAGAAGAATGATGAAAACAGAGACAAGGTTGTGCCCATAAACATAAATTAAGTTAGTTGTTAATAATATTATGTGATGGTTCTATTTATTGACTTTTTTTATGTATCTGATCATATAGGAAAAGTAGTTTTAAATATTTACATTGTTAATTGTATTATTAATTAATGCAGATTAATAAAAATTATATTAAAGGAGAATGCAATGATTGGTTTTAAAGAGTTATATGAACAAAATCATAAGATAGCAGAACTTTCTAAAGTTTTGTCCCATGTTATTGAAGATCGCTCGTTGTGTGATACAGATGTAACTTGTGACTTATTTTTTGATTTCACCGATACAGTGAAAGATCATTTGGATGTGGAAGACCGTGAAATCTATCAAGCTTTATTAGTACATCGTGAGTCACGGGTAAACAATACTGCGTCACGTTTTTTATCGGGATCAGCAGAAATCAAGAGAGTTTTTAAGCAGTACTTGAGACGCTGGTGCCACAATAAAACTCTGCGTATTAGAAACCATGCAGAGTTTGTAGCAGAAACTAATGAAATGTTTGAACTGGTTTTAAGCCGTATCCAAGATGAAGTAGAACACCTTTATCCTGTCGTGAAGGAAGTCGCGCTCGAAAAGGCGGCTTGATGTACTATGGGTCACCTCTATTAATTTATGCGTCGTTTTCTGAGTCCAGAATTTGTCATGTTTTTGTTATCAAAAATATGACAAATTCTTACAGGAACTCCGTGCAGAATTAATATTGCCTGCCCTGCAGGCAACTATAATGTCCAGCGCTAATGGCGTGTCTTATTAACTTTAACCTAAGGGTCTGAACTATGACAGAAGATGCATCCTCTCCTCTTGAGCCTAAAGCAGAAATTGTTGATACCGATGCAGTTGAAGTATCCCCAAAGAAAAAAAAGAAGAAAAAGAAGAAATTAAAAAAAGCTAAAATGAAACGCTTAAAGCGTGAGCTTAATGAGTTAAAAAGCTCAAAAAATGGCAAGATCATTAGTAAGCATCTAGATGAAAAAAGCCTCAAGCCTTTTCAGGCTGAATTGATACAAATGCAGAACTATCTTGAAGAAACCAAAACTCGAATGGTTATTTTGTTTGAGGGTCGGGATGCTTCAGGGAAGGGCGGTACGATACGACGAGTGACACGCTATATGAATGAAAAGCATTATCGTGTTGTTGCACTTGGGAAGCCTACTGAATACCAATTAACACAGTGGTTCTTTCAAAAATATATTGCTGAGTTGCCTCGTGGTGGAGAAGTCGTACTATTTGATAGAAGTTGGTATAACCGCGCTATGGTTGAACCTGTTTTTGGTTTTTGTACGGACAAGCAATATAAAGACTTTATGAAGGGTGTGACGGGTTTTGAAAAGGATTTGGTTAGACAGGGAACCATTTTGATAAAACTCTACTTCAGCGTCACTAAAGAAGAGCAATCTAACCGTTTTAAGCGTAGAAAAGATGATCCGTTAAGGCAATGGAAGTTAAGTGAGGTTGATTTACAGGCTCAAGAGCGCTGGGATGATTTCACTAATCAAAAGTATCAAATGTTGCGACGCACTCATACCAATACGGCTCCTTGGACTGTTATTCGCTCCAACGATAAGCATGAGGCAAGGCTGAATGCGATGAAAGTCATATTGAACTCTGTGCCTTATGAGCGCTTAAACCCTGAACTTGATTTTGTACCTGATCCAAAAGTAGTGATTTCGGGAGCAAGAGAAGTGGAGTTGATGGAGGCAGAAAGAGTGAAAAAAGGAAAGTTTACTACCTAGCTATAGTCGTCTCTTTGAGGTGGTACGTTTCGTATGCTGGGTTTGATTAGTATCAAACTAACTGAAATTAAAGGTTTAATTAATGAAAAAAGATACATCTGACGTGGTAGAAAATAACTCAGGGAGTGTAGAAGAAGATTCTGGTTCTGCTAAGGCAAAGGAAGAGGCTGTTAAAAAAGAAGTCAGCAATAAAAGTGCAACAGCCAAAAAAACCACAACAAACTCCTCTCCTAAAGTGAAGCTAGCGGAAGGTATCGCTCATCGAAACCTAGGAAAGAAGAAAAGTAACAAGCGAGTGCCGGTGCAAATTAAGCGTTCGCATATTGATTACGAAGCCGAGTTGAAACTTTTGCAGTTGGAGCTAATGAAGCTTCAGATAACTGTTAAAGAGAAAGGTATGCGGGTAGTGATGTTATTTGAAGGTCGAGATGCAGCAGGGAAGGGCGGAACGATCAAACGCATTATTGCTAACATGAATGCTCGTGGTGTGCGTGTGGTTGCATTGGAAAAGCCCAATGACCAGGAAAGTACACAATGGTATTTTCAACGCTATATTAAACATTTGCCCTCAGCAGGTGAAATCGTCATTTTTGATCGCTCTTGGTACAACCGCTCGATGGTTGAGCCGGTGATGGAATTTTGTACGGATGAGCAGCATAAGCGTTTTCTTAAAGCCGTGCCTATGTTCGAAGAGCTGTTGGTAAAAGACGGTATTGATCTATTTAAATTCTATTTCTCAGTATCAAAGAAGATGCAGAAAAAACGATTTGACTCACGCGAAGCCGACCCCCTTAAGCAATATAAGTTGTCGCCTGTAGACAAGTTGGCTCAGGAGTATTGGAATGATTATAGTATTGCGAAGTTCCAAATGCTCAATGAAACCAATCGCACCTTAGCACCATGGACAATAGTGCGTTCTGATATAAAGAAAAAAGCGCGTATCAATTGTATGAAGCACATACTAACTGAGCTTGATTATGAGGGGAAAATTGATGCTAAGAAGCTGAGTGCTGATCCGAAATACATTGTTACCGGTATTGATGAAATTCAACATATGGAAGAAAATCTAATGAACCCTGATAAGTTATATGGTTAGTTCGTTGGATTTTTGTTGAGGTTAACTCAGGCTTGGAAGCCTTCTAGGCTGGTTAAGAAGGAATTCTTTTATCATCTTGACTCAATCACTTCATGAAATTAACATATGTTAATTTTGCTACTTCAAGCATCCGCTATTATTTCGCGTTATCGCCTGTGCTGGTTTCGTGTGCTTAATGTTGTTTGTAGGGTTATAGCAAAAACAACACCTTATTCCACTATATTCAGCATCTAATTCATTGAGAGAGTAATATGATAAAAAAGAGAACATTCGTTAAACCCATCGCCTATTTATTCCCTCCCTTGCTTTCTCTTTGTTTACTCCCTTTTTCAACTGTCAATGCCGCAGAAATTGTAGATGTTGCTAGTAAAGAATCTAGTGCGCAAACTATTTTGGGGAGTACGGTTATACCTTATAAAGAAGTGACTTTATCTGCTCAAGTCCCCGGTCGTATCGTTTCCATTAATGGCGATGTAGGCACAATGATTTCTGCTGGAAACTTGATAGTAAAAATTGATGATGATGATTTACAAGCAAGACGTAGAGCGGCTTTAGCCGGCATGGATTCAGCTCAGGCTGCATTAAATAATGCACAGACTCAGTATCGTCGCGAAGTTACATCACCTAAAAGTAAGAATATCTCAGGTATGCCAGGTATGGGAATGCCCGCTATGGTTGATATCTTTATGACTCGTCCTATGTATGAAATGATGGGTGACTATGATGAAGATACTAACCGTAGAGCCGACCTAACCAATAGCTCAACAGCAGTTACACAGGCTAAAAGTCAATTAATGCAAGCCCAAGCACAGTTAAATGGAGTAGATGCCAAGCTTAAAGATAGCTACGCAGTGGCGCCTTTTGCAGGAATGGTGCTTGAAAAGATGGTAGAGGTTGGCGATACGGTTCAGCCTGGTCAGCCATTAATTAAATTTGGTGATGTTAAATTCAAACGTTTGCAGGCTGCGGTACCCTCCATGATGGTAGGCAACTTAGTCAAAGGCATGGTAGTTCCCGTTACCATTAATGGCACATTAAGAACAGATGCCAAAGTGGCTCAAATATATCCTATTGCTGATCCTACTCGTCATACGGTAACGGTGAAGTTTGATTTACGTACAGGTATTAATGCTGCTCCTGGCATGTATGCAGAAATTTCTATCCCTAATAGCTCTCAAGGCAAAAAGAACGTATTGGTTATTCCTAACTCAGCTCTATTAAAAGGCAGAAGCTTAGATAGTGTTCTGCGCATAGGTGCTGATGGTAAATCAGAATTACGCTTAGTCAGATTGGGAGCAGAGCAAAGTGATGGCACAGTTGCCGTTGAATCTGGATTGCAAGCAGGCGATAAAGTGATTAACCATCCTCCTGCTAGTGCTACTTCTGGATGGATGCCAGCACAATAAATTATGGAGCATTTCTACTACGATGCTCTACCAACTTGTATAAAAATTTACCCTTACATCTAGATTGCTTTGCTCAAAGCAATCTAGATGATGTTGGGTGCACTTCTTATCTTCTCTGATGAAGTTAAACAATGCTAAAAGCCTTTAGGCTAGATAATACTTATGAATGATCAGTCGCAAAACCAAAATAAACAACATCCTCTAGGTATTGCTGGAGGTCTTGCGAAAGCCTTCATTACCTCTCCCATCTCTTTGCTACTTATTATAGCTTTTCTTGCTATTGGTATATTAGGGCTGCAAATTACCCCAAGGCAGGAAGACCCGCAGGTATCCGTACCGATGGTGGATATTTTTGTTGCGTATCCCGGTGCATCAACCAGTGAAGTGGAAAGCCAGATAGCGCGCCCCCTTGAAGCGATTATGTCTGAGATCACAGGTGTAGAGCATGTGTATTCAGCATCGTCTCGTGGGCAAGCCATGATAACGGTGCAATTTACGGTGGGCGAGGATTATAACCAGTCTATTGTTAAGCTACATGATAAATTAGAAGCAAATAAAAGTAACGTTCCTGCGGGTGCTAGAGGCTTTTTAGTTAAGCCAAAAGGTGTCGATGATGTTCCTACGGTAACGTTAACGCTTTGGTCTAATGAAGTGGATGATGCTTCTCTGCGTCTAGTAGCACTTGATGTTCTGCAAAGCGTGCGTGAAGTGGCCAATACCAGCCAAAGCTTTATTGTAGATGGTCGTTCAGATCAATTGACTATTGAAATCCTTCCAGAAAAACTAGCAACCTTTGGCGTGTCATTAGGGCAGGTTGCCAATACCGTTCGAATGGCTAACTCAGAGCGCACTGCTGGAGGTATTGAGCCGGGAGAAAAAACAGTCACTATCGTTACGGGTTCCTTTTTAAAATCAGCGGATGATGTGAATCGGTTGATGGTTGCTGTTGTGGCAGGTCGACCTGTTTATATACGTGATGTGGCAACGGTAAAGACTGAACCTAGTGAAGCCAGTAAAATGGTGACTTACTACACGGGGCCAGCAGCACCTGAAGGTCAGGAGAAAGCATC
>JAZGES010000161.1:0-8266 GCA_036478935.1 Thiotrichaceae bacterium | reverse complement strand
CGAGCCCTTCCTCAAAGAACGTGGCATCATTTCCTCCTGTGGGTATGAGGCTATGGAATACCTCGTGAGATAGCTGAAATAACGCTTCTTTCTCATTATGTGCTGCACGCTTGGTGAGTTGAATAATGATGTTCTTTTTATTTTTATAATCAAAAGGGTGCCAGTTTCTGGGCTGGTTTCTATCGGTGAATTCTATCCCCAGTATTGTCCAGCTTTTATCTCGTTCCCCATATTCATCTTCCGCCATTCCCAATAACTCCCCCAATCTAGAGGCGAGTGTCCATGTGTAGCCACTTTTTGTTGGGTGAGCCAGTATTTGGCTGCTACAAAAGGGGGCTTCTTTTGCATTTGTGGAACCGGAAATACTTGTAATAATTAAACAAACTGATAAAAATAATTTAGTCATTTTAAAGCCTTAATAATAGTTTAAGGATTCTTTGATTGAGTCTCGGCTTCCGTCATGCCGGCGGAGGCCGGTATCCATCGTTGAAGCGTAGTACCAGTTCACAGATGGATTCTGGTATTTACCAGATCAGGTGAGTTTCAGCGACTCTTAAAGCTTCAGTAATGACGAGGAACTGTAATCAGATCTTCCTTAATGAGTATTCTTGAATTAAGACTAACTCTATCAGTCGATGAGATAAAGTGGTTGACCACTGGTAAGTTTGGTTGCTCCACTAGTCATTGAAAAAGCGCGTTATTATCTATTGAGGAGGCACTTCATATTAGTATTAGATTAATAATTTAATGGAGGGAGTTGAAACTAAAGAGTCGAATCTTTGTTTCAAGTCTTGTAACAAACTAAGGAAAGTTTGAAGGAACAATACTTAATGAATACTATTGGAACTACCCAGAATCAAGATACTGTAAATACGTTGTTAGCTAATACAGCCGATTTAGTAAGAAACCTTGCTAAGCCATCAGGGTCAATGCAGACAGCCCCCGCATCTTCCTTTCTAAAATTACCTGATGAGGTACTAACTTTACTTGTAAATCTGATTAAGGAGTTGAGCCGTGGTTCTACTGGCACAAAAAGTGCCGATGTAGCTACTGGAGCTGGAGGGTTATCCAAACCTGAGGGAGGTATTCTTAATAGTCCATCTTTACCTAGTTTCACGGGTTCTGTTACTACCAGTACTACATCAACACCTTCTGCAACTGGTAACTCAGGCGAAAGAACATTAAATGTTGCGCCTTTACCTAGCTTGGTTAGCCCAACAACGGGTAGCTTATCCACAACAGAATTGCCTAAAGCCTTTAATCCTCCGGCGATACCTAGCTTGCTAGGAGGAAGTACTAGCCTTCCAACCGTCAATGCAGTAGCAGGTTCATCTGTATCAGCTGGTTTGTCGACAGCTTCAGCAGAAAGTGGCTCAACGGGCAGAACATTAAATGTTGCGCCGTTACCTAGTTTGATTAGCCCAACCACAGGTAGCTTATCCACAACAGAGTTGCCTAAAGCCTTCAATCCTCCTGCGATACCTAGCTTGCTAGGAGGAAGTACTAGCCTTCCTACAGTAAATGCAGCGGCAAGTGAGAGTGAGCCGGCGACAATCGGTCTAACAACTGCTTCAGCAGAAAGTGGCGCAACGGGAAGGACATTAAATGTTGCACCGTTACCTAGTTTAGTTAGCCCAACTACGGGTAGCTTATCCACGACAGAATTGCCTAAAGCTTTCAATCCTCCAGCAATACCTAGCCTGCTAGGGAATACTACAAGTCTGCCAACGGTAAATGCATCGGCAAGTGAGACTGCGCCAGTAACAACTGGGTTAGCATTAAGCACAGCACCTTTGCCAAGTTTAGTTAGTCCAACAACGGGTAGTTTATCAACAACAGAGTTACCCAAAGCATTTAACCCTCCTGCTATTCCGAGCTTACTAGGCAACAGCACTACTCTCCCAACAGTGAATGCAGCGACTAGTGCGATTGGCAGTAATGGCACCTCGGGTGCTAGTTCTTCTGGGATATTTGTGCCTAGTCTTACGGGCAACGCAACATTGTCTGCCTTATCCTCAGCAGACGGTTTTTCTGCAGCAGGTGCGAGTGGGATTGTTGATGGTTCGAGTACGAGTACCTCTAATGACTTCGGTAATCACTTTAAATAAGTTTGAAGGGAACAAACATTAATTTACTTTGAGACCTTTGCAATGAAAGTATGATGTGAGAAAAAGCCAGCGATAAGCTGGTTTTTTTATGATCGCATATCTTTGCTTTAAAACTTTCTGTTTCTATTTCTTCTTAGCGGCAGATGAGCCGACCTGCTTAAGCGCTTCCTTCGCACCTTTATGACCTTGTTTCGCCGCTTTTTGTAACCAGATTTTTGATTGCTTCAAATCAGGCTTATTTTTCCCATATCCCGTAGCATACATAGCACCTACACTATATTGAGCGTGAGAAACCCCTTTGTTCGCTGCTTTTTTATACCAAGACATCGCTTGACCGGAATCCTTCTTAACCCCTGCGCCATCGTGGTACATATCGGCGAGCATAAGCATGGCTTGAGGCAGTCCTTTTTTTGCCGCTTTTTTGTACCATGGCGCTGCTTTGTTAAAGTCTTTCTTAACACCTACGCCATTTAAATACATATCGCCTAACATCGCCATGGCAATAGGAGAGCCTTTCTTAGCAACCTTATTGAAATAGTTAAAAGCCTGCTTTGGATTCTTCTTAGTGCCAACACCATCTAGATACATTAAGCCAAGACTATATTGAGCATTAGGAAAGCCTTTTTGTGCTGATTTTTTCATATAATTAAAGGCCTGCTTCTCATTCTTTTTGGTACCCTGTCCATTGGCATACATAATACCTAACATGTAGTTTGCCGAAGGATGACCTGCTTTGGCTGCTTTCTTTGCATAGGTCATAGCTTTTTTCGGGTTCTTTTTAACACCTGAACCTTCCAGATAGCGTTCGGCTAACATTAATTGAACATCAACCATACCGCCGTTTGCTGCTTGTTCATACCACTTGATTGCATTGGGCATGCTCTTTTTAACACCCAAACCTTGTTCATACATAATGCCAATATCACGTTTTGCATCAGGAATTTTTGGGGCTGCTTTTTTTAGCCAAATCATTGCTTGTTTGGCGTTCTTTTTCGTACCTAAACCTTTAACTTGCATCACACCCATAAAATACTGTGCTCCGGGGTGGCCCTTCTTGGCAGCTTTTTGATTCCAGCTATACGCTTGCTGTAGGTTTTTCTTTACACCTTGTCCATTGAGATATAACTGACCAAGAATGTACTCACCTGCGGGATCGCCTCGTTTAGCAAAGTTAGATGCGATACTGAAGACGGTTTTATAGTCTTTTTTTGCATAGGCATTTTGAAGTTGAACATTGGGATCTCTCCCTCCTGCGGCTCTTCTAGGTTGTGGTTTTGCAGTCTTGCCCGAATTAGCTTTAGCAGGGGCACGTGTTTGTCCTGATGCTCTACCCGTCGCACTATTGCCATGTTTATGACCATACCCCTGAGCTGGTAAATTGTGGTTATGTGAACGGTCACCATGGCTATGAGGTTCTGCATAAGTAGACTGACTGGTAACTAAAGCCAGAGTTAATAAAATGCTAGTAAAAGAAAGTCTCATAGGTAATTGCTTGTATTTGTTCATAGAAATTTTATTGTTAGTTTCAGTTACGTTTTAAGTTTTATAATTTTGCCTAGCTTATCATAAGAAAGAGGTTCTAAAAGCCATCTTTTCACCCTTCTTTCAATCGTTAATAGATAGATTTAGCTAGGATGAATTTTGCGATCCTTATTGACACCTAGTACACTGCGTCTACTCAATATTGCCTACTTTATATTGAATACAAATCAGTTATAAGGTGCTCCGCAATTCAAAATTAATGAGAAAGATATCTATATGGCAAGAGTAAAAATCTGTGGCATAACTTCTATTGAAGATGCACTACAAGTAGTTGATTCAGGTGCTGATGCTATAGGACTGGTTTTCTACAAGAAAAGTTCCCGCTATGTAACGATTGATCAAGCCGTAGAGATTTGTGATGCACTACCTCCTTTCATTACAGTGGTTGCACTGTTTATGAATGCTAGTAGCGATTACGTGCATGATGTGATTGCAGATGTGCCATGTGACTTATTGCAGTTTCATGGTGATGAGTCGCCTGAATTTTGCTCCTCTTTTTCTGAAGCTTATATAAAGGCAGTGGCAATGGGTGAGGGTGATGATTCTGAAGAAGCTTTCGATTTTACAGCCTATGCGGATCAGTACAGTGATGCTAAAGGCTTCTTGATTGACGGACATGCGCCAGGTGAAGCCGGTGGGTCGGGTAAAAGTTTTGATTGGCAACACATTCCACTAGATTATCCCGCACCTATTATTTTGGCAGGTGGGTTAAATCCAGATAATGTAGCGAGTGCATTAGAGATGGCTGATGTTTATGCCGTAGATGTCAGTAGTGGTGTAGAGTCAGCGCCTGGCGTAAAAGATGCGACAAAAATACAGAAATTTATGCAAGAGGTAAGAAGTGTCTAGTTCTACTAATAGTTCAAAAAACAGCTCAAAAAATAGTTCTACAGAATCGGTGGCAGACTTTAGCGCAATCAACTGGAATGACTTCCCTAATGAAGCAGGCCATTTTGGTATTCATGGTGGATGCTTTGCAGCTGAAACATTAATGGAAGCGATAGATCTACTACGTGATGCCTATTTTGAGCTGAAAGATGATGCTGCTTTTCAAAAAGAATTTGATGATGATCTGCGTCACTATGTGGGTCGCCCTAGTCCGCTCTATCACGCTAAACGTTGGAGTAAGGAGTTAGGCGGAGCGCAAATTTATTTAAAGCGTGAAGACCTGAATCACACAGGTGCACATAAGATTAATAATACGATTGGTCAAGCATTGCTTGCCAAGCACATGGGTAAAACCCGGATCATTGCAGAGACGGGAGCAGGGCAGCACGGTGTTGCATCAGCGACTATTGCAGCACGATTAGGGTTGGAATGTGTAGTCTATATGGGTGAGGTCGATATCGCGCGGCAAGTACCTAATGTTTACCGAATGAAGCTATTGGGTGCAGAAGTAAGACCCGTCACATCCGGCTCAAAAACATTAAAAGATGCACTGAATGAAGCAATGCGTGACTGGGTGACGAATGTAGATGATACGTTTTATATCATAGGAACCGTTGCAGGGCCTCATCCTTATCCTTTGTTAGTTCGAGATTTTCAGTGTGTTATCGGTCGAGAAGCGCGTGAGCAAATTCAACAGCAAACAGGGCGCCTACCTGATGCATTGGTTGCTTGCGTTGGTGGTGGATCCAATGCTATCGGATTGTTTCACCCTTTCTTAGCAGATGAAGATGTTGAAATTTACGGTGTTGAAGCAGCAGGAAATGGTCTGGAAACAGGGCAACATGCAGCGCCATTGTGTAAAGGACAGCCGGGAGTCTTGCATGGTAATCGCACCTATTTAATGGATGATGAGGATGGGCAGATAATAGAAACACATTCTGTTTCGGCAGGGTTGGATTATCCGGGTGTTGGCCCAGAGCATTCTTGGTTAAAAGATATTGGTAGAGCGAACTATGTCGCGGTCACAGATAATGAGGCACTAGCCGCTTTTCATGCGCTGACACGAATTGAAGGTATTATTCCTGCACTTGAAAGTAGTCATGCTTTAGCTTATGCAATGAAACTAGCGCCTACCATGTCGCCTGATCAACAAATTATCGTTAACTTATCAGGAAGAGGAGATAAGGATATTAATACCATTGCGGCACTAGAAGGAATTGAGCTATGAGTCGAATTGCTGGCTGTTTTGAAGCCTTAAGGAAACAGGGTGCTACTCAGGGTACTATTCAGGGTACTACTGCGTTGATTCCTTATATAGCGGCAGGAGACCCTGATTTATCCGTTACCGTTCCCTTAATGCACCACATGGTTGCGAATGGTGCCAATATTCTTGAATTAGGTGTGCCGTTTTCAGACCCTAGTGCTGATGGCCCAACGATACAGTTAAGTATGGAACGAGCCTTGGCTCAGAAAATTAGTGTGCTTAAAGTGCTGGATATGGTTAAGGAGTTTCGCCAGAAAGATACTGATACGCCTATTGTTTTAATGGGCTATCTCAATCCTATTGAAAAAATGGGTTATGAGGCTTTTGCCATTGCTGCTAAAGAAGCGGGTGTGGATGGTGTATTGACCGTCGATTTACCACCCGAAGAAGCTGATGAGTTTGTTAGTTTGATGCGAGCCAATGATTTAGATTGTATTTTTCTAATCGCTCCAACCACTATAGAAAGTCGAATACAGAAAATCGCTGAGTATGGTAGTGGCTTCCTGTATTATGTGTCATTAAAAGGTGTCACTGGTTCTAGTATTCTTGATGTCGATGAGGTCGAGAACAAATTACAAGCCATTAGAACTCATACGGATCTACCACTTGCCGTAGGCTTTGGCATTAAAGATGTAGCATCAGCCAGTGCAGTTGCAAAAGTTGCTGATGCAGTCGTGGTAGGAAGTGCTATTGTTAAGAAAATCGAAGCAAATACCGATGTTAATACCCGTATTAATACAAGGGATGCAGAAAGGATTTCGCAAGAGATTGGGGAATTGTTGTTAGGCATGAGAAAAGGGATGGATTCAGTATGAAAGAAGATGTAATCAGTTGGTTTGAGAAACTAATGCCTTCGCGTATCAGAACGGAAGTGTCAGGAGGAAAAAAGGACTCAGTACCAGAAGGTTTATGGAGTCAATGTCCATCATGCAGCCAGGTTTTGTATAAAAATGATCTACAACGTAATAATCAAGTCTGTCCCAAATGTGACCATCATATGCGATTGGGTGGAAGAAAACGTTTAGAAGTTTTTCTTGATGAGAAGGGGCGCAAAGAAATTGCAGCTAATGTAACGCCTATCGATATCATCAAGTTTAAAGATGGTAAAAAATATAAAGATAGAATTACAGCATCACAAAAAGCTACTGATGAAAAAGATGCTTTGATTGTGATGAGTGGAAGCGTTCATGGCAATTCATTGGTGGCAGCTGCCTTTGATTTCCGCTTTATGGGCGGTTCTATGGGGTCGGTTGTGGGTGAGCGATTTGTGCAAGGTGTGAATGCTGCTATTAGTGAAGGTGTGCCTTATATTGTGTTCTCTGCAAGTGGCGGAGCCAGAATGCAAGAAGCGTTATTCTCATTGATGCAAATGGCAAAAACCAGTGCCGCTTTGACACGATTATCTGCGGCAGGTCTGCCCTTTATTTCTGTATTAACTGATCCAACCATGGGCGGCGTTTCTGCCAGCTTTGCTATGCTAGGTGATGTCATTATTGCGGAACCTAAAGCATTAATAGGCTTTGCCGGCCCACGAGTCATAGAACAAACCGTAAGAGAAACATTACCTGAAGGTTTTCAGCGTAGTGAGTTCCTGCTAGAAAAAGGCGCGATTGATATGATTGTTAGCCGTAATGATTTGCGTGCTGAAATTGCTGATTTGTTAGCTATCTTGAAACACCGTCCACGTCCAGCAAGTATTGGTCAAGAAGAGGAAGCCGAAGCTTCCTCAGAAAATGAAGGCAATGAATTGACAGTTGACACTGATAAGTCTGAAACCTAAGTATTCCTTTGTAGGGTGTGCCAATGAAAAAGGCGCACCATGAATCAATTGCTTACGGCGCGCCTCGTACCTCGGCACACTCTACAAGTATATATTCCCCTTAATATTTCACAGTCTCATGCCGCTGTATGACACTACAGTCCTTTCTTCTAAATACTATTTAAACTCTAAGATATTGAATATGAGCGCCAGATTTAACACGCTTGATGAATGGCTAGAATGGCAGGAGTCCTTACATTGGACGTCTATTGATTTAGGGCTGAAGCGATTACGTGAAGTTGCAGAAAGAATGCAATTATTAACCACTCCTTTTACCCTTATCACCGTTGGTGGAACAAACGGTAAAGGTTCAACGGTTGCGATGCTGGAAGCTATCCTCATTGAAGAAGGCTATCGTACCGGCTCATACACGAGTCCTTACCTCTATCGTTATAACGAACGAATAAAACTATCGGGTGAAGACTCAGAAGATACGTTAATTTGTGCAGCCTTTGAAGCGATTGATAAAGCGCGTGAGGCTGATGGTGCTCGTGGTGAGAGTATAAGTCTAACTTACTTTGAGTTTGCAACCTTAGCGGCTATTTGGATATTTAAGCAAAAACAGGTTCAAGTTGCCATCATGGAAGTAGGGATGGGCGGACGTCTAGATGCTGTTAACTTGTGGGATGCTGATGTCGCTATTAT
>JAZGES010000160.1:0-27954 GCA_036478935.1 Thiotrichaceae bacterium | reverse complement strand
AGTTTTTCAGCTGCCTTCGATCAAATTTTTGAGAATGATAAAAGTATCCTAATGGGAAAGCATGCTTTAGATGACGTTAGAAAATTAAGTATAGACCAGGTGGCTTTGCAGTGGGATAGGGTGTTAGAAGAGCTTACTGTAAGTGAAACTCGTACTGTGGCTTATTAGATTTTTTTTAAATTTCAAAAACCACATCCTGAGGACGCGGTTAGATTCGTAGGCTCTGGCGAATATTTTGGAGAAAATTAGTAGGTCATCGTCATTCCCTCGCAGGTGGGAATCCACCTGTCAGAATGGCACTTTGTACGAACATGGATACCTGCCTACGCAGGTATGACGGTTTAACTTATTCTAAACTTCCTGAATATCCCCTTGATCAATTAAAGTATCAAAAAGTTCCTGATTGCATTTATTCTTACAGTATTCTTTAACACTATTGTGTGAGTACTCATAGTTCGCGCAGATAAATTCTATAGCTTGCTGAGTTTCAATCGACCAGTTTGAAGACTGACCATCAATGAAGAGAGTGATACGATTTGCTTCTTTTATCCATGCTATTTGTGTATTAGGGCTACGAAAATAAGAGATATCACTTTTATCGTTTATAAAATCATCCTCATCTGACAGGTATTCTTCCTGATCAGTATTTTTGGGTTCTGTTAAATAGCGACCCAACCAATCTTTGAATAGTTCATCATTGCCACTCTCATTCCCAGTGATCGCTTGAAGCAAGTGCTTTTTGAGTGAATCTATGTCGGTATCTTGAATTTCCCCATAACGTGTTTGCGGTTTTCTTCCCGCATCTTTATAACGAGCGGTAGTTTTCTCTTTTTTTGCTAGTTCATACAGCCATGACTCAAGTAGTTCTTGTTGACTAGGAGAGCGAAAGCCAACGGAATAGGTCATGCAGTCATTTTTCGCTACACCATAATGGGCTAGATTTGGCGGTAGATATAACATATCACCGGCTTCTAATGTCCACTCTTGCTGAGTGTTGAATTCTTCAAGTATCTTCAATTCTATATCGGGGAGTATCTCGTTGCTGTCAGCAGCTGGATCAAGCATCCAGTGTCTCTTCCCCTGAGCCTGAATCAAAAATACATCATATTGATCAATGTGTGGGCCAACTGATCCACCTTCGGGTGCATAACTGACCATCAAATCATCTATACGCCAATCGGGGATAAATCGAAAATTTTCAAGAAGTGCTAAGTGTTCGGGGTAATACCGTTCAAGGTCGTTTACCAGCAGCGTCCAATGGCTATCTGGTAAATTTAGGAAGTGCTCTTCTTCTAAAGGGGATTGAATGACTTGCCAAGGAGTATCACCTTTCTCAATAATGAGCCGACCCGATGATTCAGTATCACAGCAAAGACCAGCAAGCTCTTCAACTGAAAAAGGAGGAGCAATATTTGAGAATGCCTGACGAACTAGCAACGGTTTTTGTTGCCAATATTCGTCTAAAAACTGTTGGTGGCTAACGCCGCCGAGTAAGTTGTGGCTTTCCATAGTCATTAAGCAATTCAGAATTGATTATATCTTTTTAGCTTGCTCAATCGCATTACCGATATAGTTAGCTGGCGTCATTTGTTTAAGTTGTTGCTTAGCGGTATCGGGCATCTCTAAAGTATCAATGAAAACACTGAGTGCTTCAGGTGTAATACGCTGTCCGCGCGTTAAAGCTTTTAGCTTTTCATACGGCTTTTCTATTCCGTAACGACGCATGACTGTTTGAATGGGTTCAGCAAGAACTTCCCAATTAGCATCAAGTTCCTGTTCCATGCTAAGTGAATTAGCTTGAAGTTTGCTGATGCCTCTTTCTAATGAGCTATAAGCGATCATCGCATGACCCATGCCAACTCCTAAGGTACGCAGTACAGTCGAATCGGTTAGATCACGTTGTAGTCTTGAGATAGGGAGTTTTTGAGATAGATGAGTCATTAATGCATTGGCAATACCTAAGTTTCCTTCTGCATTTTCAAAATCAATCGGGTTAACTTTGTGTGGCATGGTGGATGAACCTACTTCACCTTCAATAACTTTCTGTTTGAAGTGTCCTACTGAAATATAACTCCAGATGTCACGGCTAAAATCAATCAGTATGGTATTGAAGCGTGAGATGGCATCAAACAATTCTGCAATATAATCATGTGGTTCAATTTGGATGGTATAAGGATTCCAAGTGAGTCCTAGTGATGTCACAAAGTCACTTGCAAAGTTTTCCCAATCCACTTCAGGATAAGCGCTTATGTGTGCGTTGTAGTTTCCTACCGCACCATTGATTTTCCCCATGATAGGCACAGCTGAGATTTGATCAACTTGGCGTTGTAAACGATAAGCTACGTTAGCCATCTCTTTACCTAAAGTACTGGGAGATGCAGGTTGTCCATGAGTACGCGAGAGCAGAGGAGTCTCAGCATGTTCATGGGCAAGATCACGAATTAGTCCTATAATTTTATCCATTTCTGGTAGTAATACTTCATCACGACCTTTTTTGAGCATTAGCCCATAAGATAGGTTATTGATATCTTCTGAAGTACAGGCAAAATGAAAGAACTCAGTTACTGCATTAATTTCTTCATTATCTGCTATTTTTTCTTTAAGGAAGTATTCAACAGCTTTTACATCATGATTAGTGGTGCGTTCAATATCTTTTACACGTTGGGCATCTTCTTCAGAAAACTCACTATCAATGGCATCCAATGTAGCGTTAGCACTCGTGCTAAAGCTGGGAACTTCAGTAATTTGATCCTGATGAGCCAAGGCTTGTAACCAACGCAACTCCACTAATACTCGATGATGGATAAGTCCAAACTCACTGAAGTAAGGGCGTAATGAGGCAGTTTTACTGGCATATCTTCCATCTACCGGAGAGACGGCAGTGAGTGATGATAAATTCATTGAGTTTATTCTCAGAGTTAATTTTATTGAGCTATATATTTCTTCGAACTAGGTATGTCTATATCCGTTTTGCTTGTTAACTTGGCTAATTAGCAAGTGAATGACTGCTACAATACCTAGATATAGCAAAGTAGTTTGAATATAGAAAGGTAAGTATTTAGCAACTGTTTGAGAATATTGGAGAATATTCATATCAACTAGTCGATTGGAGAACAGGTAAAAGCCAAGGTTAGATACTGTAAAACAGACGACTATACTAACAAGGGCTGCGCCAATAAAGTAAGTGGCTCCACGCATATCTTCACGGTAATGTTTAGCAAACCAATGACCTGCAAACCAAAGTGAAGCGTAGGCTGGGATAAGGAAAGGGTAGGCAGGTGTATAACAATAATTATCACCACCTTGTCCTTTAATCACGAATAAATCTATGGCAAAGGCGGCTATCCAGAAGATGGGGAATCCAAGGTAGCTGCGTAGATAAAACCCCACTAAGAAGAAAATTGCCCAAGATGCATCCTGAAGATGACTTAAAAGATCACTCCGGGTGAGCATCATAAAGATAAGTAGTAAACCACCAATGAGCCATTGTCGGTTGCGGGTTAATGTATTCATAGTGATTTCCTTTGAGCCTTTTTATGAGGTGGGCATTGTGTAGGCGATAGATAGCTATTATAACTGATTAAGTGTTATAAAAACTACATTATATATGGCTTCATATGACTTTCTTAGAAACGAATCGGATCAAGGATAGAGTCTACATTAGCCAGCTTAGGATTCGTTTTTGGGTAGTCTAAAGTATAATGCAGGCCACGACTTTCATGGCGTTGCATTGCCGATTGAATAATCAAATCGGCCACAATTGCAAGGTTGCGAAGCTCAATTAGGTCTCCTGTCACTCGGAAGTTTGAGTAATACTCCTCAATTTCTGAAAGTAACAACTTCATTCTATTGCTGGCACGCTCTAGTCGCTTTGTTGTTCTAACAATGCCGACGTAATCCCACATAAAGCGCCTGACCTCATCCCAGTTATGATTGATCACTACGCGCTCGTCTGAGTCGGTAACACGGCTTTCATCCCAATCTGGAATATCTACCTTGATAGTGGGTTCATCAGCATGCTTGATAATCTCTTTACTAACGGCATGACCAAAGACAATACACTCCAATAAAGAGTTGCTCGCCATTCGGTTAGCACCGTGTAAGCCAGTGAAAGAGGCTTCGCCGACACAATAAAGATTGTCGACGTCGGTGTGTCCATTAAGATCTGTCATGATGCCACCACAGGTGTAATGAGCGGCAGGCACAACGGGCACGGGTTCTTTTGCCATGTCGTAACCAAACTGTAGGCAGTTTTTATAAACGTTTGGGAAGTGTTCTAAAATAAAGGCTTTGGGTTTATGGCTGATATCTAAAAAAACAGAATCAATTCCGCGCTTTTTCATTTCATTATCAATAGCACGAGCCACAATATCTCTAGGCGCCAGTTCAGCACGAGGATCATAATCTTGCATAAAACGTGTGCCATCTGGCAGCCTTAGTTTGCCACCTTCGCCGCGCACGGCTTCTGTAATCAAGCTAGATTTAGCATGGGGGTGATACAAACAGGTGGGGTGGAATTGCATAAACTCCATATTGGCCACTCGGCAACCTGCTCGCCAACCCATGGCAATCCCATCTCCGCTAGAGCCATCAGGGTTGCTGGTGTAAAGGTAGACTTTACTGCTGCCACCACTGGCAATTACATTATGTTTGGCAGCAAAGGTTTTTATTTTATTGGTTTTTTTGTCGAGCACATAAGCGCCTAGACAATGGTTTTCCTTAAGGCCTAAGCGTCGAGTGGTAATAAAGTCTATAGCAATATGATGTTCAAGAAGATCAATGTTTGCTTTATTCTTGGCAACTTCTAGTAGCGTAGTTTCAATAGCACGACCGCTAGCATCTGCGGCATGAGCTACCCGTCTATGGCTATGTCCACCTTCTCGTGTGAGGTGCAAATGGCTGCTGCCATCTGCCGACTCTTCACGAGTAAAAGGCACACCAATATCATCAAGCCAACGGATTGCCTCTGGTCCGCTTTCAACAACAAAGCGTACAGTCTCCTCTCGACACAGGCCTGCTCCTGCATCCAAAGTGTCTTGAATGTGTGATTCGATAGAGTCCGTTTCATGTAAAACGGCGGAGATACCACCTTGTGCATAAAAGGTACTACCCTCTGTAAGTTCTTGTTTACTGAGGACTGCCACTTTCATGCTTTTTGGAAGGCTGAGCGCTAAGGTAAGACCCGCTGCGCCACTGCCAATGATAAGTACATCATACATAGTGATAATTTTAGTAGTTGTTTGTGGTTGAGTTGCAAAAAAGCAGGTAATATTGCACTGATTTTACTATTTCTGCTAGTAACTACTTAGCTTACTCACGAGTTTGCCCAAGTATTGCGTTAAAAGTGCTCATTTATACTGATAAGTTACTTGTAAGCTATGCGCTATTGCTTTGCTCTTGATAAACTTACGAGCAATCTCAGTAGTACCTTTTACGCTGACATAGTTACTTCTGTTATTTAATTTATAATATTCAGGGTGATAAGTAGAATAATCGAACGAAAATATTTTATGGCAAAAATGGAACTTTTTTAGTCTGTTAGGTCTATTAAGGATATCAGAACTGGATTGTTGTTTTTGCCCTGATTCTATAGGAATCTCTGATTACTAGCTTTTGTTTAGTTTTAGCGGTTGTAGTTTAGAGCTTTCTTATAAATTAAGGAGAACAGCCCATATGGGCACAAGCCAAACAGATATGGAATTGGTGAGGCGCGTACAAGCGGGTGAGAAAAATGCTTTTGATGTGTTGGTTCTTAAATACCAACAAAGAGTAGTTAATCTCGTTATGCGCTACGTCCGTGACCAACATATTGCCATGGATATCGCACAAGAAGCGTTCATAAAAGCCTATAAAGGTTTGCAGAACTTTCGTGGTGATAGTGCGTTTTATACGTGGTTATATCGGATCGCGATTAACACGGCGAAGAACCACTTAGTGACAATGAGTCGCCGGTTGCCAGCCAATGATATTGATGCACAAGAAGCGGAACAGTTTGAAAGTGCGGATGGATTACACGAAAGGGCAACCCCTGAAAGTGAAATGCAAAAGGATGAAGTCCATCGCGCGATTATAGAATCAATAGAAGCTTTACCTGATGATTTGCGGACCGCTATCACATTAAGAGAGATCGAAGGCTTTAGCTATGAAGAAATCTCCGAAGCAATGGATTGTCCTATTGGTACTGTACGTTCCAGAATATTTCGTGCCAGAGAGTCTATTGAAACTAAGATTGGGCCACTAATGGACTAATAGTGGATTAATTAGGAACACCTTAGTAAAACCTTGGAAAACAGAATGCTGTTACCTTTAAATAAATTTAAACGCCTTTGAGCAGGGCAATGATATGAATAAAAATACTACAGACACAACTACAACTACACAAACTGAATATTTGTCAGCATTTTTGGATGATGAATCTGAAAAGTTTGAGCAACGTCGCATGTTAGATGAAGTGCAAAAAGATGATGGACTTCAACAAAAAGTGGCTAATTTCTCTTTGATAGGAGAGGCGATGCGTAATGAAAAGTCATGCGTTACGGTTCAACCTAACTTTCTGATGGGTATACACGATAAATTAGAGGCTGAGCCTGCTTACACAAAAGTATATGTTAAAAAAGCAGCGAATCAATCATCTTGGTTGCAACCTGTAAAAGGGTTGGCACTTGCCGCAAGTTTAGCGGCTGTTGCAATTATTGCTATTAATTTGAATAAAGAGCAAGTTCCTGTTACCGATATGATGGTACAACAGACTACTGACTTAACAGAATCTACTGCGCAAGCTACAGATCTTGCTAAAGTAACTACTGTTGATGGCTATAAACCTGTTGCCGCTGATGGCTCTTCTGCTGACGGCTCTAATATTAAGAAAGCCTTACTTTCAGCTAATACTTTTCATGCCCCTGACACTGCTTGGCGTAACCGTTTGAAACGCTATGTAAACAGCCATACAAAGTATGCTTCTACATCAGCCATCATGCCATCGGTGCGAGCTGTTAGCTATGCATCAAGCTATTAGGATTACTATGCCTAGAACCTTGCTTCGAACCATCCTAATGAATAAAAATATCCTGAAATTTTTTAAGGTGAACTTTATTGTAGCTAATTTAATTGCATTTTCTGCTGTATTCGCACCTGCTTTAGCAAATGATGCTGTTATTTTATTAAATCAGATGAATAATGCGCTACATACTTTGGAATATCAGGGAAAGCTGGTTTATCTTAAAGATGGAGAAGCTTCAAATCTTTCTATTCGTCACACGCTCGAAAAGGGTGCTGAAAAAGAAGTCATTGCACCATTAGATGAAAACGGTGATGAGTATATCAAAGAATCCAATGCTTTCTCATTATCAGGCATTCCTAAAATTACTCCTCAAATGCAACAAGTTTATTCGTTTGATTTAGGCGGCATGAGTAAAGTAGCGGGTAGGCCTTGTAGAATCGTGTTGGCAAGACCTAAAGATAGAAAACGCTACTTGCAAAAGTATTGTATTGATTTAGACCGTAGTGTTTTACTTAAGTATTCACTGATTAACCAACATCATGAGCCAGTTGAGCGCTTCATGTTCACTGACTTTGAGGTTATTTCTACAGAAAAAGTAGTAGAGGAAAAGACGGAGTCTGATTCATTGATAGAGCTAGATGCATCAGTTAAAAGTGTTGAACCTCAATCTAATAGTAAAATGAAAATGGCCAATTCTTTTGCACCGGGCTCTACTGAGCTACTGGCAGAAGGAGATGATATAAGTTCAGAGGAAATAAAGGCAGTAGTTGATACAAAAGATGACCTTTCATCTTCAACGAAGTCTAAAAGTTCACCTGATAATTATAGCGAATGGTTTTTCGACCCTTTACCTACTGGATTTCATATCGTTTCCGCTGATAAAGTCAAAAACCCAAAGGGTGAAGATGAGCAAATTATTATCAGTGATGGTTTAAGCTCTGTATCCGTATTCATCAGCACCGGTACAAATGCAGATGAAAAAAATGTTGCCAAGCAATACAAGCCTATTCAGTCAGGAGCGTTAAATATTTTATCCGAAGTTTATCAAGGACGCTCTGTTACCTTAGTGGGTGAAGTACCTAAGTCTACTTTGCAAGATATTTTTAAAGGTATAAAAAAAGCTACTATAAAAGAGTAATAAACTATAAAACGATCATAAATCAATACAATAACCACTAAACCTAGTTATTATATTAAGATTGATCTATAAGTTAAGCCTGAATTAAGTCAGTGACACTTAAGCTATGGATGATAGGTCTATAGTTGTAATCGTAAACTTCAACCGGAGACCCATTATGCACACTAATAATAACAACGATAAAAAATGGGCTGATGATATGATTGAAGAAATCGCAGAAGTTAAATCTGTGGGGCAAGGCTTTGCAGAAATACTACCGGAAAGATCAGGCGGCTGCTCTAGCTGTTCATCTAATACGAGTTGTTCATCCTCAACACAATCAAAAGATAGCTTCAGTTTTATTAGCTTCTTTACCGGGGTTAAAGCCAAACCAGGAACACTCCGAGTACATAACCCTGTTTATGCAAAACCGGGAGATACGGTTGTTGTAGGAGTTCGCTCAAGTACCGTGTTAAAAGGCTCAGTTTTAGCCTATTTGCTTCCTTTGTTTACCTTGTTAATCTTTTCCGCACTTGGCAATATTCTGTTTAGTAGTTTTGGCATGAATGCTGAGATCGGTAGCATATTAATGGGTTTATTGGGTTTGTATGTTGGATTCCAAATAATAGCGGGGCTGTTGAAAAACTCATCGGTGGCTCGTGATTTTGAAGCAGTTATCCTGAGAGTTGTAGAACCCGAAATACACCCTATTAATTTCTCCCTGACATAAACTTTATTGGCTTCTGATTATCAAATTCTAGTATTCATCAGACTTGATGAGCATAGCGGATTCTCAATTTAAGGAGACTCTGATCAAGTCATCAGCCAGTTCCTTAAGTAGAATTTAGCTTATTAAAGTTGAATTCCAATAAAAAGACAGCATCTTAAAACCAAACAATATTAGACGGGTTAAACACATGGCTAAGCTGGTAACTTCCTTTTTCATTTCATTACTACTCCTTTATATACCGCTTTCAATTGCCCATGATAATCAATTGCCAAACTTTACTGAGCTAGTTAAAAAGCAAAGTCCTGCCGTCGTTAATATAAGTACCACTACTAAACCTTCTGAGGATAAGTCCTCCTCTCGTTTAATGCCTTTCCCAAAAGATGGTAATCACGATTTTAATGATTTATTTCGTCACTTCTACGACGATGAAGGTTCTGCAAACAATGAAACCAGCTCTCTAGGCTCTGGCTTTATTCTCAGCTCAGATGGCTACATTCTGACTAACCATCATGTAGTTTCAGATGCCAATGAAATAATTGTAAAACTAAGTGATCGGCGTGAACTAGTAGCAAAGCTAGTTGGAAGCGACCTGAGAAGTGATATCGCGCTACTCAAAGTAGATGCTACAGGTTTGCCAGTTCTTACTACTGGGCAATCTAGCACACTTGAAGTGGGCGAATGGGTTGCTGCTATTGGTTCTCCTTTTGGTTTTGATCATAGCGTTACGGTGGGCATTGTTAGTGCAAAAGAACGCAGCCTGCCTAGTGAAAGCTACGTGCCTTTTATCCAAACTGATGTGGCCATTAATCCGGGTAATTCGGGTGGCCCTTTGTTTAATCTTGAAGGCAAGGTTGTTGGTGTTAATTCACAAATTTATAGTCGCACCGGTGGATTCATGGGTTTATCATTCGCCATTCCCATTGATGTTGCCATGGATGTAGTCGAGCAACTAAGAACTAAAGGTAAAGTTAGTCGCGGTTGGTTGGGTGTCATAATTCAAGAAGTGACAAGAGATCTGGCTAAATCTTTTGATATGAAACAAATTAGAGGCGCATTAGTCGCTCAAGTACTGGATGAAAGCTCTGCCAAAGGTATTCTTAACGGCGGTGACGTCATCATTGAGTTTGATGGCAAAAAGGTTAACACGGTTGCTGCTCTACCTGTAATTGTTGGACAAACAGCTGTAGGAAGAGAGGTTGATGTAAAAGTACTACGTGGTGGCGAAGAAAAAATTCTTAAACTCACCATTGCTGAATTGCCAGAAGAAGTCGGCAAGGTTGCCAAAACAAAAGATCAACCTAAAAAGGATACTAAAAAAATTGCACTGGGTATGATTATCCAAGATCTTAATGATGATCTACGTAAGACTTTAAAGATAAAGTCAGGAGTTCTGGTTCATAAAGTAAAATCAGGACCCGCAGCGGAAGCTGGGATTGTTTCTGGTGACGTGATTACAAGGGTGGCGGGTGAGTCGATTAATAGTACTAAACAATTTATCGATTTATCAAAAACTTTCAAAAAAGGTGATGTTATTCCTGTATTAGTTAAGCGAGAAGGTGCGTCACGGTTCGTTGCACTAAAAATTCATTAATGCCTAAACCCGATACTACGGCTCACTATAACAAACCTAAGAATCTTACAATTTATACGCGTGATGGTTGTCATCTCTGCGAGCAGGTGACAGCTTCCCTGTTTTTGTTTCAAAAAGAATTCAATTTTAAGCTCCATTTTGTCTATATCGACGAAGATCCAACTCTGGTTGAAAAATATAATGCAGATGTACCTGTTGTAATGCTTGATAATACGGTACTATTTCGCCACTTTTTTGATGAAGATAAACTAAGGCAGGCACTCGTTCATGGGTGAAGCAAACCAAAACATTCGAAACTTTTCTATTATTGCGCACATTGACCATGGCAAGTCGACGCTGTCTGATCGTTTTATTCAGCATTGTGGTGGATTATCTGAACGAGAAATGGACAGCCAAGTACTTGACTCAATGGATATTGAGCGTGAACGTGGCATTACGATCAAGGCGCAAAGCGTGTCACTGGATTATGAAGCTAAAAATGGCGAAATATACCATTTAAACTTTATCGATACTCCGGGTCATGTAGATTTCTCTTATGAGGTATCTCGATCTTTATCTGCTTGTGAAGGCGCATTGTTGGTAGTTGATGCATCGCAAGGGGTGGAAGCTCAAAGTGTAGCTAACTGTTATACCGCCATTGAGCTTGACCTTGAAGTGGTGCCAGTACTTAATAAAATTGATTTACCGGCTGCGGATGTCGACCGGGTGAGTCTTGAAATAGAAGAAATTATTGGCTTAGACGCTACCGATGCGGTGCATTGTAGTGCAAAAACAGGCATAGGGATTGTTGATCTTTTGGAGCAGCTAGTTGAACGCATCCCCCCTCCTAAGGGAGATGTAGATGCACCACTGAAAGCACTAATTATTGACTCATGGTTTGATAACTATCTTGGTGTTGTTGCGCTTGTTCGCGTGTTTGAAGGTAAAGTTAATAAAAAACAAAAAATTCGTGCCATGTCAACAGGGGATGATTATCTTGTTGAAAGAGTGGGAATTTATACTCCTAAGTCACTTGATAAAGATTCGCTTGAGGCAGGTGATGTTGGGTTTATTATTGCCGGGATCAAAGATTTAGCGGGTGCAAAGGTAGGCGATACGTTTACGTTGGCTCATAATCCAGCAGAAAAAGCGCTACAAGGATTTAAAGAAATACAGCCCAGAGTGTTTGCAGGTGTTTACCCCGTCAGTTCGGATGATTATGAAAACCTGCGTGATGCACTGACTAAGCTAAAGTTAAACGATGCATCACTGCACTATGAGCCTGAAACATCACAAGCACTAGGTTTTGGTTTCCGTTGTGGTTTCCTCGGCATGTTGCATATGGAGATTATTCAGGAAAGATTAGAACGTGAGTATGACCTAGACTTAATCACCACAGCACCCACTGTTATTTATGAAATAGAGCAAACGGATGGAGAAGTTTACAATATCCATAATCCTTCTGGGTTACCGGCCGTTAATAAAATTGCTGAAATCCGTGAACCAATAATCATTGGAACCATCATGGTACCTAATGAGTATGTTGGGAACGTGATTAATTTGTGTATCGAAAAGCGTGGTGTGCAAAAGCAAATGCAATACCTGGGTAACCAAGTCACTATTGTCTACGAGCTACCCATGAGTGAAGTGGTATTAGACTTTTTTGATAGGCTTAAGTCAGTCAGTCGCGGCTATGCTTCGTTTGACTATGAATTAGATCGTTTCCAAGCGGCTGATTTAGTGAAGTTAGATATATTGATTAATGGCGAGGCAGTGGATGCATTATCTTTGATAGTGCATAAAGAAATTGCAGACTATAAAGGTCGTGATCTTACTGCAAAAATGAAGAAAATTATTCCAAGGCAGATGTTTGATGTGGCGATTCAAGCTGCAATAGGTACAAATATTATTGCCAGAACTAACGTAAAAGCCTTACGTAAGAATGTAACGGCAAAATGTTATGGCGGTGATGTATCTCGTAAACGTAAGTTACTTGAGAAACAAAAAGCTGGTAAGAAGCGAATGAAACAAGTGGGTAGTGTGGAAATTCCACAAGAAGCATTTCTAGCAGTATTAAGAACTGACGATAAGTGATTAGCGCTACAACACTCAACCTATCAACAAGGCATATAGGGAATAAGGATATAGGATGACGGAAAAGTTTTATTTAGATCTTGAGTTTTGGTTAGTATTTATAACCTTCATTGCAGGCATTATCTGGTTAGTGTATTGGTTATTTAACCTTCGTTCAGATAAAAAAAGCACTAAAGATGAGCCGATCATTGTTGAATATGCGCGTTCATTTTTTCCTGTACTTTTGCTTGTAGTCTTTCTGCGTTCATTTGTCGCAGAACCTTTTCGTATTCCATCGGGATCAATGATGCCTACGTTGGAAGTGGGAGACTTCATTCTGGTAAACAAATTTGCTTACGGGGTGAGGCTGCCTGTTTTCAGAACTAAACTGTTTTCAAATGCTGACCCTAAAAGAGGTGATGTCTTTGTTTTTCGTTATCCTGAGCGCCCATGGCAGAATTTTATTAAACGCGTAGTAGGGGTTCCGGGCGACACTATCCGTTGGCAGAGTGACAAGCTCTATGTAAATGGACAGCTTATTCCAAATCAGGAAGAGGGTGATTATGTTGCTGTTGATCAAAGTGGCTCCAAATCAGAGGCCAAACGTCTTAAAGAAAACCTTCTAGGTGTGGAACATGATATTATTTTCTATCCAAACCATGCGAGAGTTTTTGATCAAGCTACTGAAATAGTAGTCCCTGAAGGTAAGTATTTTGCGATGGGTGATAATCGTTTCGGTAGTCATGATAGTCGCTTTTGGGGCTTTGTTCCTGAGGAGAACTTGGTCGGGAAAGCGATGATAATTTGGATGCATTACGCTGGAAAGAATGATGGCATTGAGCTTTCTAGAATTGGAACAAGTATAGATTAAATAGCGATAGCATCATGCTTACATGAATGATATCTGTATTAATACTCAATAATTATAATAATAAAGAGATTTTAAAATGAATATTAGAAAGCAAAAGGGGGCCACTTTTATTTCTTGGTTAATAGGAGCTTCCGTTGCCATGTTTCTTGGTATCACGGCTATTAAAATGGTACCTGTTTATTTAGAGTATAATACAATTAAAACAATGGTTGATCAGTTAGCTTCACACCCTGATGCTAAAAGTGCCAACAAGCGCATGGTTCGTAGTGCACTTACAAAGAGACTGAATATCAATTCACTTGATAAACATCTGTCAGCCAAAAATTTTGATATTCAGCGCATAAAAGGCAGTAACAAACGTAAAGAAATTACCGTAAACTATGAAGTTAGGAAACCGTGGTTTGCAAATTTGGAATTTATTGCGACCTTCAACTACTCCAAAGAGATAGGTATTGACTAAACTCACTAAATTACTTGATCATGCATTTATGGGAACGGATAACTTTGTTCGCGCTATAACCCACCGTAGTGCTTCCAGTAAACACAATGAACGACTAGAGTTTTTAGGTGATAGTGTCTTAGGTGTAGTGATTACTAATAAGCTCTATACCTCTATGCCACATGCCAGTGAGGGTTATCTCAGCAGGCTTCGCGCTTCTTTAGTTAATGCAGATACCTTAGCTAAGATAAGTAAGGAAATCTCTTTAGGAGACTTTATCAAGTTAGGCCCCGGCGAACTGAGATCCGGCGGACATCGTCGCAACTCAATTTTAGCGGATGGACTGGAAGCAGTTATTGCTAGTGTTTATCTTGAAAAGGGCATAGACGAAGCTGAAAAGTTTATTCTAAAGATTTATGAAGGGCGTCTTGAAGTTGATATCTTACCCTCTGAACATGCACTAAAAGATCCCAAAAGTCGTTTGCAAGAAATTTTGCAAACCAACGGTCACGATATTCCAAGTTATCAACTACTATTAGTCACAGGCGAAGCACATAAACAAGAGTTTCAAGCAGAGTGCTATATAAAAAGTTTAAATATCCGTACTCAAGGTACCGCCCGAAGCCGTCGTAAAGCAGAACAACAAGCAGCAGAAATAGCTTATGGGTTGGTAGACTTATGATCTATTTTCTTTCTCACACTCCCGTGTCGCGATTCTGTAAAACCCCATGATCCTAAAGAGAAAACAAGTATGACTAAGCGCTGTGGCTATGTATCCATTATTGGTCATCCGAATGTGGGTAAATCAACGCTACTAAACTTACTAGTAGGCTATAAGATATCCGCTATTGCTAATAAGCCCCAAACAACGCGTACCAACTTACGCGGTATCGTTACTGAAAAAGATTTTCAACTTATTATTACGGATACCCCGGGTATTCATCAGCGCTCAGGTAATGCACTCAATCAGGTACTCAATAAAGAGGCTGTCGCATCTTTAGAACAAGCGGATGCTGTCGTTATGATGATTGAAGCTGGTCGATGGACCGGTGAAGATGATCTGGTGGTTTTACGATTAAAAGAGGTAACTTGCCCAGTCTTTTTACTGGTTAATAAAATAGATACCGTTAAGCCTAAAGAGAAGCTACTGGCTTTCCTGCAAGAGGTTAGTACTAAACGTGATTTTAAGGAAATATTTCCTGTATCCGCCACTAAAAAAATTAATACAGCTGAATTCTTAAATAAATTGGTCGGTTATTTGCCCGAAGGCGACTTCATTTATCCTGAAGACTATATTACCGATCAGCCGGTAAAGTCGATTTGTAGCGAATTAATTCGTGAACAACTGGTCTTATATTTGCATCAAGAAATTCCTTACACAACGGCTGTAGACATTGAGAAGTTTGAAGAAACTGACAAACTCACTACCATTAATGCAACGATATGGGTTGGTAAGAAAGGGCAAAAAGGTATTGTTATCGGCAAAAAAGGCGAAACTTTAAAGCGTATTGGAAGCTCTGCCAGAATAGCATTAGAAGAGTTTTTAGATATGAAAGTCATGTTAAGGCTTTGGGTGAAAGTTGAAGAAAACTGGCAAAACAACCCCCGTCACTTGAGTGAGTTAGGAATTGTTTCGGGTGGTTCGCCTAATTACAAGTAAGCGGTAGACATGGATACAGGATTTATTTTAAATCGTCGCCCTTTCCGTGATAATAGCTTGTTGGTTGACCTCCTTACCAAAGAATCTGGGCGTATCACCTGCATTGCCCGCGTTGCAAAGAAACGTGGAAAAATAATGGCAGGCACATTAGAGCCTTTCAGGTTACTAAGAGTTGACTGGATTGGTCGAGGCCAAGTTCAAACACTCACAATGGCAGAAGAGCAGGGTAGGTATAGAGTACCTGTTGCCGAGCTTTGCAAAGCGTTATATTTGAATGAACTGGTACTAAAACTTATCCCCAAGCATGCACCGGCTGAAGAAATTTTCTTGAGCTACCAGTACGCTATTAAACAAATTACAGAGCAGTCTTCAGACCTAATGGATTGCGAAATGATTCTGTTAGAATCTCTTGGTTATTCTTTTCGTTATCAGTCAGACCTTCAACTTGATATCGCTACTCGTAGAACTACTCTTGAAGCTCCTCATGAAGCCACTTATAAAAATAGTCACAACCCTTTTTATGAACCGCTGCAAGCGCAGTTGAAGTATCACTATTCCATTGATAATGGACTGTCTTTGGATAACGAGTCTCAAGCTGTACCCATTTCAGGTAATCTATTAATAAAACTCAATGGACGTAGTACACTTAATCCACTGGAGCAGCAAGAACTTCGCACTTTTTTAAATCGTTTAATTGATCTTTTGCTATCCGGAAAGAAACTTAACTCAAGGAAACTCGCTTTTGGAAACTACTAAGCTAGAGCTAGGCTTTAATATTGACCATATTATCAATATTCGTCAGGCACGATTTACACCCTATCCCGACTTACTGGAAACGCTTCAAGCAGTCGAAGGCGCTGGTGCGGATGCCATTACACTACACTTAAGAGAAGATCGTAGACATATTCAGGATGCTGATGTGTATTTAGTGAGAAAGCATTGCACAACACGAATGAACCTTGAGCTGGCAGCTACTGAAGAAATGACGAAAATCGCCTGTGATGTACAGCCTGATGATTGTTGCGTGGTGCCAGAAAAGCGTGAAGAATTGACGACTGAGGGTGGTCTTGATGTCATCAATCATTTTGAGCGCATAAAAAAGATGACACAAACCTTGAACCAGCAAAATATCAAGGTTTCACTCTTCATAGAACCCAGTATTGAACATATAAAAAGAGTGCCTGATATTGGTGCACCTGTAATAGAACTTCATACCGGCACTTATGCAAATGCGCAAGGTGACAAACAAAAACAAGAATTGGAGCGCATTCAGAAAGCCTCACAGTTTGCGAGTGAGCAGGGTATTCAGGTTAATGCAGGTCATGGGCTGGATCACATTAATACGACGGCTATTGCGGTTATTCCCGAGATACAAGAGCTTAATATCGGCCACTATCTTGTTGCTCGAGCTGTTTTTGTGGGTATAGAGCAAGCCATAAAAGAGATGCAACAAATCATGTTGGACGCACGAGCCATCCCAGCTTAAGGACTTAGTGATTTAGCAGCTTAGGAGCTTAGCACCTTGAATATTAAAGGCATCGGTACTGATATTGTTCAGATTACACGTATAGAAACAGCACTTAAAAGACATGGTCAACGTTTCGCCGAACGTATTTTGCATTGCAACGAGCTGCAAATTTATCATCAGCATAACCATTCAGTTAGTTATCTTGCTAAGCGTTTTGCAGCAAAAGAAGCCGCCGCAAAGGCATTGGGAACAGGCATAGGTAAGCAGGTGTCGTTAACTGAAGTTGAAACATTAAATGACTCACTGGGAAAACCTATGATTCAATATCATGGGAAAACAAAAGAATTCGTAGATGAGCAAGGGATTGAGCAAACTTTTCTCAGCTTATCCGATGAAAAAGATTACGCCATCGCCTATGTCATTCTAGTTGGGGCATAGCTGGGCATAGCTGGAATCTAAAGGAAGTTAGCCAAATGAAATATCCAACAATTGAGTCTACTATTGGTAATACTCCTCTAGTTCGCCTACAAAGATTACCCGGTAAGACAAGCAATATTATCTTGGTCAAATTAGAAGGTAACAATCCTGCAGGTTCTGTAAAAGACCGTCCCGCATTAAGCATGATTAATCTGGCCGAACAACGCAGCACAATCAAGCCTGGTGACACTTTGATTGAAGCCACTAGTGGAAACACCGGTATAGCACTTGCAATGGCTGCTGCCATAAAAGGCTATCAGATGCTTTTAATTATGCCTGAAACCATGAGTGAAGAGCGCCGAGCGTCCATGAAAGCCTATGGTGCAGAACTGATTTTAGTGTCCGCAGAAGAGGGGATGGAAGGAGCGCGTGATCTCGCTGATAAAATGGCTGACGAAGGTAAAGGTGTTCTGCTTGATCAATTTGCCAATGAGGATAACCCTGAAGCACATTATCGCACCACAGGCCCTGAAATATGGCAACAAACCCAAGGCGAGATTAGCCACTTTGTTAGTGCCATGGGTACTACGGGAACGATTATGGGGACGGCTAGATATCTTAAAGAACAAAATGATGAGATTACTATCGTTGGAGTGCAACCAAAGAGCGATGAAGAATCTATCCCCGGTATTCGACGTTGGCCTATTGAATATCTGCCAGAGATTTTTGATAGTAAACGTGTAGATCTTGAAATGGATGTTACACAACTGGAAGCCGAAACTACGATGCGTGAACTGGCAAGACAGGAAGGTATTTTTTCTGGAATCTCATCAGGGGGAGCCGTTGCTGCTGCACTGAAACTATCAGAGAAAATCAACGACTCGACCATAGTGGTGATTATCTGCGATCGAGGGGATCGTTATATATCGACAGGGGTGTATCCTTCATGAATTTTCTAGTATTTGCCATTCATACCGTACCAGACACAGAAACTGGTGCTAGAAAATACAACCTAGGTTATCTTGATGATAAGAACTCACTTAAAGCTATTATGCATTTGCACCAACAGTCAGGGAAAAGTGAGTTGCCTCATTATATGCAACGCATTGTAGCTATTTCGACAATATTCAGAGGGGAGGGCGTCACTCTTGATATTAATACATTTGGTGATCATGCTAATTCTGAAGCAGACTTGCTGAACCAATTTTTTAAAAGTATCAATGGCTATAAAATGCCAACACTTATTTCTTGGGATAGTACGGGTAATGAGATGCCAATTTTAACTTATCGCTGTCTTAAACATGCTATTCCCATACCGCTAATAATTTCCAGTAATCCACTTTCTTTAACTCATGCGATCAGTAGTTATCATCCTGAAGCTGCCACTACACAAGAAAATATGATGTCCTTGTTAGGGCTAGATCATGTCTCTAGTTTAACTACAAATGAAGTCTGGAAGTATTGGGGTAAAGGAGATGTTGACCTGATTCAAGATAACTGTGATTTCAAAGCATTGAATAGTTATAGGGTGTTTCTTCGCTATCAGTTGATGATAGGTGAAGTCACACATTTACATTTTGAGCATGAATCAGCGCGTATAGAGAAAATCATATCAGAGCGTATAGCGAATATAGAGTAAGAGCACCGTAGCTTCTAGATCTCCTGATTAACTCTTAAGTTATTTCTGAGATTGGATACGCCAGTTTTTCTCTATTAAAATCGACCAATAGAATGAGTATTGCTATATTTTCTATCAAAAATATGACTGATTTTCCCTCTCAGAAAATTCGACTGGACTTAACCAGAGACTCCTTAAACAATTATTGAACCGTTCTCTATTTTAATGATGGAAATCAAGTTTTTTATTCTGTACAGTTGAGCCGTGCTGAATTATTTCAAGAAAGCCTCCGAATACAGGGCAAACATGTGCAACTATGCACTCGTATTTCAATACTCAATTAAATATGATCTTTGTATTTTTTCACATAGCCTCACATGGCCTTCACCACGCTTTTCAGAAGATTAATAGATCAAGCTGAGCAGTAATACCCTCCAGAACCCCATTAATAAACGCTAGAGACAAAACATGAACTTAGAAAGTGCGCTAGGAATTGGAACAGACATTGATATTTCAGAAAAACAACGTGAACGTTTACACCTCTATATTAACCTTAAGCTCGCTTCGACAGGGCAACCTGTAAGCCATAGTGGTGATGATGAGTTCATGTTGTGTGCCAACGACTTATTGAAAAGCTATCGTGAGAAGAATCGTTTGCTATCTGGCTATCTTTCCCCTGTTGATAAACGTATACAGCACTTTTTGGATGAGTATTTAGAAGGTTGTGATGACACACTACCTCAGTTGCCAAGCAATAGTTTAATTTTGGATCGTTATGGCGTAGCTCGTGAATTATCGTTGCCATCAAGTAGTGATGAGTTTGTATCAGATATTATTTCTAGTTATCGAATTCGTCAGGGTGTGTTACATAACCCAGTCAATGATAGGCGCACCACGAAAGGCTCATTTCATATTGCTGAAGACGGATTGCCAGTGCCAGGGGATAAAAAAGCAGTTCCAAGGATAGCTTATTCCCGATTGCTTACAGCTGCTTTATCTCCTCCTGATGAAATGATGCAATTGCCTTTTACTGCAGATGAAGATAACAAAGCGAAGATGTTCGTATCCTTGTTACTTAAACCTGTCGTCTGTCCAGAAATCCCCGGCGTAGAAGCTGAAAAGCAAATGGAAATTCGCTTTTTTGCACCTGGAAACCTAGTCAGTAATCTGGACTTTGTTGAAAGTATTTTTGGAAATGCTGGTAACCCCTTCTTAGCTGAACACGATATGGGGCTTGACGTTGAACATTGGACGGGTCATACGGGATGTGTAATTTTAGCTCCTCACATAAGAACTTTGAAAAAAGTTGATCTAGGCTTACCACATTATGATGATGCCACTGAGCGGCAACGCAAAGATGGCATGTGTTGGAAAAAAGAAGATGAGCTTTATAATGAGGGTGATGCCTTCAAAATAACAGCACGCGATAAGAAAGGTGTAATGGTTACCATATTGGCTGATAACTACTATGGCTATTGTAAGAAAGAAGTAAAGACCATGTTGAGTTACTCAACCAATCTGTTTGGACTGGCAGAAGAAGAACATGCGGGTGGAGCACTTGCATTCCGCCGACGTAATCATGGCATAGAGTTTGGTGTGGACAGTCGTTCACGTAAAAACCCTGATAAATACAACTTCAAACAATTGACCGATTCATATGGTCATTGCATGGATTTACAGCCAGAAGGACATGCACTTGATAAAAAATTCCCAGATATTGTTTATGTGCCTCTAGATATTCGTATGGAGTTGGAAAACCAAACTATTCGTTGGCAGCATGAAGGCAAAGAAGTCACTATTAGATTACAGCCGGGCAAGATCTATATCCAACCTAATGGCTATAAAGTCGAAATGGAAAAACACCCCGGTGCACCTTCTTGGCGTATTGTAGGAACATCTGCAGAAGGGGTATTCTGTCATAAACCTTGTACCGTTTCTGGTGGTGGAAAGTCTGAAATATCTAAATCTCTAGATGATGCGGTTATCTATGGTTCTATTTTTATCAATGATTTAAAGGAAGATCTTGATAGAGTGGAAGAAATCTTCAACTATGATTTCACAACTCGTTTAAAAGATGGCTTTGAAAGTGAAGACAGCGACTCAAGTCGACAGCCATTAAATTCAAAACGTAGCTTAGGATCCGTTATTAAGCTACTCACCCCATCGGTAGGCAACACGGATGAATATAAAGACTGGTTAGCCGATATTCCTGCTCGTATTTTATCTATTGCCTTTATTATTAAACGCTTCTATAGCGAAGATTGGGGGAATAACTGGCGTACGCACTTTAGTGTTGATGTGGTTAATGGACGACCTGGTCATGCTCTTAAACTGGGTGGTAGAGATCTAGTTGCTTCATATTTAAGAGTAGGTTTAGACAAAGAAGACACATGGCAAACCTATAAAGTAAGACAAGACTTTATTGCTACAGAAAAAGTACAAATGGAAGATGATATTACAGCTTCAGTAGTTGTGAACAGTGAGTCCTTGGCAAATGTATCGCCATTATCTGACAACCCAAGTGTTAAATTAACCACAAACTGTGAATACCGTTTGTTTCAGCGGCCTGATGACGCAGTTAATCGTGGCTATGATAAGCAGACTGAAATAGATATGTCGCAACCCGGTAACTTTATTGCTAATTATGAGCCATTGATAGCAGACAAACTCACCAATGAAGTTGAAGATATAGTCGAGTTCCAGAAGTATACGGACCCCATGAGGAACCTGCTACAGGCGACTTACGATAAAGGCGACCAATATGTGGTTTCATCTGCACAACCTCGAATGGTCAATGGAGAGCCTAGTAAGAACCCACGGTACCTCCAAATCAGACCTGACTTACAACAACCGATGCGTACTTATGCAGCTGAAATGGGGGCGAGAATACATCGTGAAGTGCCTGCTGATCAGCCCTTAATACAAAATGTAAACTCAGTGCTTACAGGGCGACGTAATAATCCACCAGAACCTGGAATACGCCCACTAGCCGTGTACAACCCAATACATTATCAGGAGTTGCCTGAGCTGTTTATGGACTTCATTTGCAGTGTGACGGGTAAGTCGCCTTCGACTACCGGCGCGGGTAGTGAGGGTGCATTAACTAAAGGCCCCTTCAATGCATTAAGAGCAACAGCTGATCTTAACAATACACTGGTTTCATTTATTATTTCAGGTTATGACGGCTTTTCTAGTGCGGCAGGCTATATTGGAGCTGACTTGCGTGTCGACCATGATATTAGCTTACTCATACCTGAAATTTGGGCACGTCTGAAAATGGAAGAGCGCAAAGCCACTTATCTTATTGAAAATAACTATCTGGAAATTCTTAAAGATTTTGAGCATCACGGCAAAACTGTTTTAGCTAGTCGATTAGGTTATCGAATTACTGATCAGTTTGTATCCGGCTTCATGGGAAAGATTTTTGACAACCCTGCAGTTGTTATTGATGAAGCATTTTTAAAACCTGAGACACAAGATTTAGATGTATTTGTGGATGGTATTAATAACATTGTAGAAGCCCAACAGTTGGTAGCACAGACCTACTTAGAAGACGGAAGTCTTGACGATGCATGTCCACCATTAAAGGCATTACTCACTATTATGGCAACCGGAGAGTATGAGGGGAAAGACGTACAACATCCTGATATTCGAAGTCTATTTGGTCGTGATGTACTGATAGCATCTGACTGGTATCAACGAAGACTTGAGACCAAGCAGCAACGTGATATTGACTTATGGAAAAAGAATTGTGCTTATCTTCAAGAGTTCCTGAATAAAGAAAGCCATGAGGACCTGGCAGTTCGACTAGGAATATCAGATCGCCTTGAGGTTGCAAAAGAAAAGCTTCTATTTGTTAGCAGCAAGGAATACTTAGATAGTTTATACGGGACAATTGGGGCTGATCCGTTGTCGGCCTAATAATCTGATAGTCTTTTAAACTAGAACAATATTCAGTTCACAATGTCGGTATCAGTAGATTGACCGATACCGACATTGAGAACTAGATGATTTATAACATCTCAAGTAGCTAAACTCCTCAAAAAAACTTTATTGAAAATCTTCCCCGTTCTTCTTAAGAACCTTGCCCATTCTTTTAAAAACCATTATAAATTGTGATATATTGAAATTGGTTTTAATGATGCTCATATCAAATTTATGCTCACTTATTCGTATCTGGACTTACTAATGATATTTCCTGAGTACAAACTTTTATATATCCACATACCTAAAAATGCGGGTACCAGCATAGAAAGAACGCTCGGTTCACATCATAACGAATTTGCTTATGGTGATAATCATGACCATAGGACGTTACGTCACTATAAGCCCCTATCTTTTATGGATAGAGTGGGACGATTCAACTCTTCTGCTAATCTAAAGGTTAATTTACAGCAGTTTGAATTAAAATTTCAACAAAAAATAAAACCTCATGCAGAAAATCAAACGTGGATTACGCGCTCTGATTATGATGATTATTTTAAACTATCCTTTGTAAGAAATCCTTGGGCTAGAGCCTATTCTTGGTATAACAATGTGATGGCGAGTGAAACGCATAGAAAAGCCCATGGAATGTCTAAAACAGAACAAATAGACTTAACAGATTTTTTATTACGTTTTGAAGATAGCTGGGGGCTGCAATCGCAGTTATACTGGCTCGAAGATTACGATGGTAGTTTGCCTTATGATTATATTGGCTACTTTGAAACACTAGCTGATTCATTTCAAGAAGCTTGTAAGCTGGCTAATATTGAAGAAAGAGAGCTTCCTCATGTTTACGCAGGGAAGTCTCCTAGCTATTTAACAGCTTATGATGAAACTGCTAAAGATTTGATCGCTGAACGTTACAAGAAAGAAATAGCCTTATTTGGTTATTGTTTTGAAGGACGAATTAATGATGACATCCATTATACGGCAGCGTTGTAACGGTATAGTCAAACAGGTAGATATAGCTACATATCTCAACTGACAATTTTCCAACTACACTTTTCACCAGCACGAAAAGGAATTATTTTTTCCGCATCACAACCTGCATGAGCATTTCCTTCTTTTACACAGTAAGGTAGTTCTTTAGGTATATCCCAGCTTTCTTTGCGTAAAATCATCTTTCCACTATTTCTTGGAAGTTTATAAAAATCAGCACCAAATCTACTTGAGAAGTCATCTAGTTTATTGAGTGCTCCTGCATTATCAAAGACTTCCGTGTAAAGCTCCATCGCATTAAAAGCGGTATACATGCCCGCACATCCACAAGCAGATTCTTTAGCATGTTGAGAGTGTGGCGCGCTATCAGTACCCAAAAAATACTTTGTACTGCCACTAATAGCTGCTTCAACAAGAGCCAGCCGGTGTTTCTCTCTTTTTAATACAGGTAAGCAGTAGTGGTGTGGGCGGATGCCCCCAGTAAAGATGGCATTGCGGTTAATTAATAAATGATGGGCTGTGATCGTGGCGACAATATTTTCAGGCGCTTTATTGATAAAATCAACAGCGTCCTTGGTTGTGATGTGCTCTAGTACAATTTTCAAAGCTGGAAATTTTTTTACTAGTGGTTCTAATATCGTTTCAATAAATACACGTTCACGGTCAAAAATATCAATATTGGGGTCAGTCACTTCGCCATGCAGTAATAAAGGTATTCCTGTTTCTTGCATGGCTTCAAGTGTTGGGTAGATATTTTCTATATCCGTCACACCAGCATCAGAGTTTGTTGTTGCACCCGCAGGATAGAGCTTAAGCGCATGGATAATACCCGAAGCCTTGGCTTGGTAAATAGTATCTGCGGTAGTTTTATCGGTTAGATAAAGCGTCATCAAAGGTTCAAAAAGGGGTTCAAAATCTGACTCTGAATTCTTTTCTTGGAGAGCATTCAGTATTTCTTGCCGATAGGCTTGTGCATGTTCTACTAGTGTAACGGGAGTTGCTAAATTAGGCATAATGATCGCACGACGAAATTGTCTAGCGGTATCGTTGATGATGCTTTTAAGCGCTGCGCCGTTACGCACATGTAGATGTAAATCATCAGGTTTGGTTATTTCTATTTGTGTTGGATTGGATGAGGTCATATTTTATTATCAACTACAGGTTGGTTTGTGAAGCTATTTTGTTCCAGCTAGACAGCTAGAGCAAAAATAGAAAGACAACTATCAGCTATAAAGGCTATAAAAATAAGGAAGGGAAGTCTTTGAAGAGTGCTTCCAATCCGCCTCCAGTAATATTGATCACACCATCATTCTTAATCTTAACTTTGTGTTTGCGAAGTTCTGCCTGAGAAGGTGGTTTTAGTACTTTATGCTCTATGTTCTCTTTTGAAGTGCGTACAAAATGAATGGCAGCAGCAAGCTCTTGTTTATCGAACCAAATGCCGTGAGCACTGCAAACATCAACAATGATCCCAGATTTCTGTGCAAAGTTTCTACGGTGCATAACTTGTTCGCATTCAGGGCAGGGTAGATACGATACTTTGTGGCGTTTCAAATCAGTAATTTTAGTGAACTGGTAACCTAACAGGGCTTGTGAAGATTTCTGTTGGTTACTATGCAGTAATAATTTATCAAGAACGGTATGATCAAGCCACACTCCACTGCATTTTAAGCAGCTATCTATCGTATGCTCACCGACTTTTTTTCTTTCAAGTTTCGTGCCATCTTTGCAGCGAGGGCATGGATAACTCTGGTTAGCTTCAGTGACACTTTTTGCGGGTTGATTAAGTGAATCTCCACATTCTGCGCAGAATTTAGCGCCTTGATAGGGTGCAATGCTAAAACAGGCAGGACAACGAGCGAAAGAAAGAAAGACTCCGCAATACTCACACTGGTTTTGGTCGGGGCTTGCTGCTCCTCCACAGTTTGGGCAGTTACTCGCTTTAGCTAGTTTGGGAAGTTTTGGGGTATAAAAAGCTTGTCCACATCTACAAGAGATCTGTGAACCTGCTTTCTTTACCGTTGAATCATAGCGTGATTTACAACGTGGACATTCTACAATCATTTTAAAGTTGCACCTCACCTAGTTCACGAAGCACACGGAAGCCAAGGTTGGTATCCATCTCATCAAAAAATCGTTTTTTTCGTGCCGCACTTCGGGCATACACAGCACCATCGAACCAAGAGCCACCTTTAGTGACATACCACGCACTGTGGTTATGCTTATCAGCAGAGCCATCGCGGTTAGCATTGAGATGGGATGGGGTCCAGAGGCTTTCTGTATATTCCCATACGTTGCCATGCACTTCGTGTAGCCCCCATAAATTTGCAGGTTTACTGCCCACTTCTACGCTTACAGGCATTGGGAAACACCGCGGCATAAACCATTTTTTCTTATCTGAATCCTGATAGGGTGACAGAGAATCAAAATGAATTTGTTTGCAACTTACCTCTTCACCAAAGTGGAAAGGAGTTGTACTGCCTGCTCGTGTTGCGTACTCCCATTCGGATTCTCTGGGTAAACGATAAATCTCTCCGGTTTCATCACTTAGCCATTTAAGAAATAGCTTAGCATCAGCAATACGGATATTCATCACAGGTTTGTTACCTTTTGACCAAAGCAAATCATCTCGAAGATACCACTGGGTGGCGCTTCTAAAGGCCTCGAATTGTTCCGCAGTTACAGCATATCGGCCAATCGCAAAGGGCTGGCGAATAGCAACGTAATGCTGAGGTGCTTCTTGCTGGTGATGGCCATGCTCATTAGGGGTTGAACCCATTTCAAAAAGCCCTGCAGGAATAATAGTGAGCTCTGGAGCAAACCCGCCTGATGCCATTTTATCTGAAAAATATTTAGGCTTATTAAAGGCCTTGGCAGTCTTATCTTGAGCCACTATCAGACTTTCAGGTTCTACCTCAGGTACAAAGGGTAGTTGGCTTTCTAAAATGATTTGTTCTGGAGCTGTACTCATATCCTAATAGGCCTAATATTAACCAAGTTTATTGCTGCTAAAGTAGCGTTATTATAACTCAAAGAATAGAGATGAAAAATGATAAAGCTAGGAATAGATTTAGGCGGCACAAAAATTGAAATCATTGCTTTAAATGAACAGGGCGATGAATTGTTACGCAAGCGTGTAGCTACGCCAAGAGACAGCTATCACTCTATTATTTCATCCATTAGTGAACTAGTATTTAATGCAGAAAAAGAACTAGAAAAATGTTCATGTGTGGGTGTAGCTACACCCGGAGCCATTTCACCTGCAACCGGTTTAATGAAAAACTCTAATACTACTTGTTTGAATAGCATGCCTTTTCTTCAGGATTTAGAGCAATCATTAGCCAGAAAAGTCATCATTGAAAATGATGCAAACTGCTTTGCCCTATCCGAAGCAATAGATGGTAGTGCCAAGCATGCTGAAATTGTGTTTGGAGTCATCATTGGTACCGGAACGGGTGCAGGAATAGTCATTAATAAACAGGTTATACGTGGCGCTAATGCGATATCGGGAGAATGGGGCCACAACCCTTTGCCATGGCCTCAACAACAAGAATTGCCAGGGTTAGATTGCTATTGCGGTAAGCAAGGTTGTATCGAAACTTGGTTGTCTGGTGTTGGTTTTACGCGTAATTATTTGCAGAAATATGGTAAATTTCCTTTTCAAGTAAATCAAGAAGCTGAAACAGTTACTGCAGAGTCTATCGTTGCACGAGCAGAAGCTGGAGATGCACAATGTGAGCAAGCACTCTGCGATTATGAAGATAGAATGGCGCGCGGCTTGGCACACGTTATCAATATGCTAGATCCCCATGTCATCGTACTAGGTGGTGGAATGTCTAATGTTTCGAGGCTTTATAACAACGTACCCAAGTTATGGGGAAAGTATGTCTTTTCGGATAGCGTGACAACTGAGTTAGTAGCCCCTAAGTTTGGAGACTCAAGTGGGGTTAGAGGTGCGGCGTGGTTGTGTGAGAGCTAGCACTCAGCAACCATGTGCTAAGTTGCTATGAATTTTAAATACTTCTGCTTAGGGTAAGCAGAAGTATCAATTTCAAAGAAATAGTAAGT
>JAZGES010000159.1:0-3092 GCA_036478935.1 Thiotrichaceae bacterium | reverse complement strand
CGTCAGATTCATGCACATAACTATTTATATATGCATCCTAGCGTTGGCAACCAGAACGGTTTCGATGATGGAGATTGGGTCTGGGCAGAGTCCATGCATGGTAAAGTAAAGTGTATTTGTAAATTCTCGCAAACCGTTGAACCGGGCACCGTTTGGACATGGAACGCGATTGGTAAAGCATCAGGTGCATGGGGCTTAGATAAGAAAGCCAATGAATCTAATAAAGGCTTTATCTTGAATCATTTGATTGCAGAAGAGCTACCTTGTCGAACGCGTGAAGGAACGATTTCTAACTCTGATCCAGTAACAGGACAAGCAGGTTGGTATGATGTGCGCGTTAAAGTTTATAAGGCAGAAGAGGGTGAAGAAATCACCTCACCCGTCTTTAAAACTATGAAACCACTACCCGGAATGCGTAACCCAATGAAAGCGGGTGCGCCACTGGCTTATCAAAGTGGTAAAGGCATATTTAAGAAGTTATTGGATAGTGCCAGCAAAAAATTATCAGGGAGCAAATAATGACTCAACTTGCTTTAATTATTGATTTGAATGTTTGCGTCGGCTGTAGTGCTTGCGTGACTTCCTGTAAAGAGTGGAATACTTCAGGTGAAGCTGGTCCGATGACTGACTTCAATGCCTACGGGGAAAACCCAACGGGTACTTTCTTTAATCGAGTGCAATCTTTCGAAGTCGGTGAATATCCGAATACAGAAATGGTTCATTTCCCAAAATCCTGTCTGCATTGTGAAGAGCCTCCTTGTGTCCCTGTATGTCCTACCGGAGCAAGCTACAAGCGTAAAGAAGATGGCATTGTATTAGTTGACTATGACAAGTGTGTAGGTTGTAAGTACTGCTCATGGGCTTGTCCTTACGGTGCGCGTGAGATTGATGAACAACAGAAAGTCATGAAGAAGTGTACCTTATGTGTTGATCGTATTTATGACACAACGCTACCTGTAGATCGTCGTCAACCTGCTTGTGTTTTGGCTTGTCCTACATCAGCGCGTATCTTTGGTGATGTGCATGATGAAGACTCTGAAGTCTCAAGATTGATCCGTGAAGAGGGTGGTTATCAACTAATGCCGGAATGGGGCACTAGGCCTGCTAACCACTATTTACCTCGCAGAAAGATGAAAGTTGATATCCAGGATGGTGCGCTTGAACGTGTTGAGAATCCATTGAAAGATGAGAACTTCACTAAGCCATCTGATGATGATGTGACACTGGAAGATTCAAGCTGGATATAACACTGTACCAACTTAAATATCTTTTTAGATAAGACATGTAGCCTGTGTTGAGGTACGAAACACGGGGAACAATTTACTTATATCCCGTGTTTCGCTGAGGCTCAACACAGGCTACAAAATCGTAGAAAGTTATAAGTACTAGTTAGTCGACTTTTTAACATAGCTTTTTAATATAGTTTCTGTCTTTTCAGATAAGACAAAACCATAAAATAAATTATAGGTAGCAATATGCATCCCGCATTTTCAGTAATCTTTCTAACCACTTTGCTAGGAATAGCACAGGGGCTTTTCACCGCGTTGATCACAGCGCAAGTTTATACGTTGGTGGAAATTGTACCTGTCGATGAGTCCAATAAGTTTTATGCAATGGGAACATTGATTGTCATTATCTTTGTTGCACTTGCCCTGTTTGCCTCATTCTTCCATCTCGGTCGTCCAGAGCGAGCATGGAGAACAGTCAGCCAGTGGCGTACATCTTGGTTATCACGTGAAGTTATTGCGCTACCTTCATTTGGAGCGGTTGCATTTATCTATGGAGTTATTCAGTGGTTTGGGCTTGATTTTGAAGTCTTAACGCTAGGGCAATATAGTATTTCGTTCTCATTGTTAGTGGGCTTACTAGGCGTAGTACTGAGCTTCGCACTGTTTATCTGTACAGGAATGATTTACACCTGTATTCGCTTCCTTCAAGAGTGGTCTACTCCGTTGACTGTTATTAACTTCACTATGCTGGGGTTAGCTTCTGGATTTACGGTTGCAACGCTTTATGCAACATTCACCGCTCCGGGTTTAGTTAATATGTTTGGCGGATGGGCAATCTTTTTCACCGTCTTTGCGGCGATTACCAGAATTAGTTCTTTAATTAGAAATTCACGTATCAAACCTAAATCTACACCTACATCTGCTATTGGTGTTAGGCACAGTAAAATTACTCAGACAGCACAAGGTGCAATGGGTGGATCTTACAATACTCGTGAATATTTTCATGGGAAGAGTGATACGTTTTTGAGAGTAGTTAAGTGGAGCTTTTTAGTATTAGCTTTTGTTGTTCCGCTTGTTCTGCTTACTACGGGTCTAATTACTAAGGTGGCTGTCGTTGTATTTGCTGCGGCTGTTATCCAGTATGTGGGCTTGATTTTAGAGCGGTGGTTTTTCTTTGCTCAAGCTAACCATCCACAGAATATTTATTATCAGGCTACATAAACCTTTAACAAAAGCGTGGTTTTTGAAAGTGAGTTGCCAGTACGATATAGCTAAAGGAACACTAATCAAGCATCTGCGCCGTCATACCGTGCGGATGCCGGTATCCATCGTTGAAGCATAGCGCCAGCTCATAAATGGACTCTGGTATTCACCAGGATGAGGAGCTACTTATTCAGTTTTTTAAGAGTCATTTTTACCTTCAATAACTTCATCAAGTAGCTCAACAGCGGTCTCTACAAAATTAGGACAACGCGCTCTAAACACCCCAGTCTCGCGAGCTTTTTTATAGCCGTCTTCTTGGCTAATATCACACTCTAATAGTTCTTTACAAACAAGCGTGCCATGCTTCTCTTTAAACTTTGCTGAGAAATCTTGAACAGCTTTCATAGTGGCTTCTTTAGATTCTGTATCGCCTACTTTTCCAGTACTTTTTTCTAACCCTAAAACCAAAATGCTCCCTGTAACGGTTCCACAGGTTTCAGCCATTCTCCCCATGCCTCCTGCTAAACCCGTAGTCAGTTTCATCGCTTGCTCAACATCCAGATTGTAGTGTTCACTGTAGGTCGTTAGCACGGCTTGTGCGCAGGAATGACCGTTGCAAAAGGCATGAGCAGCTTCTTTAGTTTTCTTAGAGATATTGAT
>JAZGES010000158.1:0-7644 GCA_036478935.1 Thiotrichaceae bacterium | reverse complement strand
CGGATAATAGCAGAGCCTTTCATACTTGCAATAACAGCCGCCGATAAGCTGCCAAATAAACGCTCATTAGTTGGCACATCAAAAGATGGGATAATAGCGGCATCATCTAACAACTCTGCAATCATCTTTTTTCGTGATATCCCAACCAATATAGGTAAATTGAAGGATGTAAAATCATCAAGCTTAGCCAACAATTGCAGGTTGTGCTCAAGTGTTTTCCCAAAACCAAAACCGGGGTCAAGAATAATCTTACTTCTATCTAGCCCTGCTTCTATACACGCCTTAATACGTAGCGAGAAAAACTCAGCTACTTCCTTAACCACATCATCATATTCGGGCTTGAGTTGCATTGACCTAGGCTGACCTTGCATATGCATTAAGCAAACCGTTGCATCCGCTTTAGCACACACTTCTAATGCCCCCGGCTCTTGTAAAGCCCGCACATCATTGACCATATCAGCGCCTTGAATTAACGCCTCATGCATCACTTCTGCTTTACTTGTATCTACAGAAACTTCAATATCTGATTCTTCCTTGATCTTTTCGATCACAGGAATGACGCGATCTAATTCTTCTTGCAATGCGACATCAGCTGCCCCTGGACGTGTTGACTCACCTCCCACATCTATAATGTCAGCTCCCTCTTTCACCATACGGATTGCTTGAGATAATGCACGTTCGGTTGAGTTAAACGACCCACCATCAGAAAACGAGTCTGGCGTCACATTCAGGATGCCCATTACTTTGGTCATAGCATCTTATCCATAAAGTATTCATGAAAGTGTTCATGAAAAAAAGACAGAAAAAAGGCGCGAAAATCGCGCCTTTTAACTTATTCTACTGCAATAATTTGTTGTTAAACTAGTCGCTAATGTGAACCAGCCGCATCACCGATATTATCGTCATCTTTTTTGCTCTTATCATCAAGGTCATTTACAGCAACGTCATCAACTTCTCTCTTTTCACTTGCTAACAATCCAGAGTCAGCGTCATCATCGTCATCCCAACTAGAAGGTGGTGGCGGTGTTTTACCATCCATCAATGCCCTGAGCTGATACATATCAATGGTTTCATATTTCATTAATGCATCGGTCATGGTATGCAATATATCAATTTTATCTTTTAGGATCTCTTCTGCTCGCTTATAGTTTTTATCAATCAACTCACGAATCTCTTCATCAATAGCATGTGCCGTATCATCAGACATTTGTTTGTGCTGGGTAACCGAACGACCAAGGAAAACCTCACCTTCATCTTCACTATAAGCCAAAGGTCCCATACGATCAGATAGCCCCCACTTAGTTACCATGTTTCGGGCAATATCAGTTGCACGTTCGATATCATTTGAGGCTCCAGTAGTTACACTATCCTCACCATAAATAAGAGCTTCAGCGATTCGACCACCGTATAAGCTAGACAACTGACTTTCTAAATGTTGTTTACTATGACTATAACGATCTTCTTCTGGTAAGAACATTGTCACACCAAGCGCTCGACCACGTGGAATAATAGAAACCTTATAGACAGGATCATGATCAGGAACTGTCAAACCCACAATCGCATGACCGGCTTCATGATATGCCGTAAGCTTCTTTTCTTTTTCACTCATCACCATGGATTTACGTTCAGCACCCATCATGATTTTATCTTTAGCTTGCTCAAAATCATTCATACTAACCGTACGACTATCAGTACGTGCAGCAAATAAAGCAGCCTCATTAACAAGGTTTGCTAAATCAGCACCTGAAAAACCAGGTGTTCCACGCGCTAATAGCTTTGGCTTAACATCATCACCTAAAGGTACTTTACGCATGTGTACTTTAAGGATCATTTCACGACCACGCACATCAGGTAGAGGCACTACAACCTGACGGTCAAAACGCCCTGGTCTTAATAATGCTTTATCCAATACATCAGGACGGTTAGTTGCAGCAATAACAATAACGCCTTCATTACCTTCGAATCCATCCATTTCCACCAATAATTGGTTCAAAGTTTGCTCACGTTCATCATGACCGCCACCTACACCCGCACCACGTTGACGACCTACTGCATCAATCTCATCTATAAAGATAATACACGGTGCGTGTTTCTTAGCGGTTTCGAACATATCACGAACACGTGAAGCACCCACACCTACAAACATTTCAACGAAGTCTGAACCAGAAATACTAAAGAAAGGTACTTTTGCTTCGCCTGCAATAGCACGAGCTAATAATGTTTTACCGGTACCCGGTTGACCCACCATTAATAAACCACGTGGAATTTTGCCACCTAGCTTTTGGAATTTACTGGGATCTTTTAAGAAGTCTACAACTTCTTCAACTTCATCTTTAGCTTCTTCACAACCTGCCACATCTGCAAAAGTCACTTTGATTTGATCTTCAGTCAACAACTTTGCACGACTTTTACCAAATGACATCGGGCCACCTTTACCACCACCGCCTTGCATCTGGCGCATGATGTAAACCCAGAGACCAATGATCAACAGGAATGGCGCCCAACTAATGATGATCTCCCATAAAAGCGAGTTTTGCTCTGGAGCAATAACGTTTACATTGACATCATTCTCATAAAGGTCATTGATTAACTGAGGATCATTAGGAAAAGCCTGAACCGTGAACTTTTGGCTTCCCTTAGTTTGGGCGAGGATCTTTTCATCTTGAATGTCAACCGATGTAATCTCACCACTTTTAACTTTTTTAATGAATTGTGTGTAATTCAAGGAGCTAGATTGATGCATTGGCTGTTGAAACTTCTGGAATACCAGAATCAGCATCATGGCTATAGCGACCCAGATTAGAATATTTTTTGTTAAATCGTTCAAAATTTCACCTTGAATATCAATATCGACTTCATATAACTACAAACTAAAGCAGTGAATGAAGCGCGGAATAACGTGTTATTTTACACTAAAAGTTGTTGTCCCAGTACATAAACTTCACGACTGCGCGGACGTGATGCCTTAGGCTTAATGATCTTTACTTTCTTAAACATTTTCCGTACTTCCTTCAAGTACTCATCCGAGCCTTGACCTTGAAAAAGCTTAGCGATAAAAACACCCTCTTGCTGAAGCATTCGACCTGCCATATCCAGCGCAAGTTCACATAAATAAATAGACTTGGGCTGATCAATGGAATCTACTCCGCTTATATTGGGAGCCATATCGGAAATTACAAGGTCACATTTCTCAGATCCTAGTGTTTCTAGTAGGGCTTCAAACACATCATCTTCACGAAAATCGCCTTCAACAAACTCTACATGTGGCAACGGGTCTATTGAGAGAATATCACTAGCAACTACCCTGCCCTTATCACCCACCAAAGTAGCGCAGTATTGACTCCAGCTGCCGGGAGCAGCGCCAAGATCAACTACTTTCATTCCCTGCTTAATGATACGATTTTTTTCTTGAATCTCTATCAGCTTGTAAACAGCACGTGAACGATAGCCATCCTGCCGTGAGCGCTTGACATATTCATCTTCGAAATGCTCATCTAGCCATTGATTGCTACTTTTACTTCTGGACATATTGGGTCGACTCAGTTTTACTTAACTTTACTATATTTTAAAGAAGATTATCATGGAACTAACAAACCCCCAGAAGAAAAAACTCAAAGGCTTCGCTCACGATTTACATCCACTCGTCACCATAGGACAAAAAGGTCTTAAAGAATCTATTCACGATGAAATAGAGACTGCACTGGACTTCCATCAATTGGTTAAAGTAAAAGTGATGGCTGATGACAGGGATCAACGTAAAGATATGATTGCATTAATCGCAGATAAGCATAAGGCAATGGTTATTCAAACAGTCGGACATATTGTTGTTTTATATAAAAGAAACAACGATAAAACGAATCTTTTATCAAAAAAGAGCTGATAGATAATTTGCCACTTCTTACTCAACAATGCCCTATAGCCCCAACATTTATCTTTGCGAGAATCTATTATGTTAACAGCCAATCAAACCGCACCAGCTTTCAGCACTGCTGATCAAAACGAGACAAAGGTTTCCCTATCTGACTTTGTTGGTAAGCAGAACGTTGTATTGTATTTTTACCCGAAAGACGACACTTCTGGTTGCACCATTGAAGCGAATGAATTCACAGCATTAGCAGATCAATTTTCAGCTTGTGATACGGTTGTGTTAGGTGTCAGTAAAGATGATTGCACAAGCCATCAAGCCTTTATTAAGAAATTTGATTTGAATGTGTCGCTACTTGCAGATACTTCTGGCGAATTATGTGAAGCCTACGGTGTATGGCAGGAGAAAGAGAAAAACGGCGTGAAGAAAATGGGAATCGTGCGCTCTACTTTTGTTATTGATAAAGCGGGCAAGCTAGTCGTCGCACAATATCAAGTCGCTCCACAAGGTCACGCGCAAGCTATGGTGGATGTGATAAAAACATTGTAATAGATAGTTGTAGCGAATAAATGTGTAGCAGGAAACGTTGTAACAGAAAGAGACAGCGAAGAAATAAATCTATAAATGATTAATAACAAAGAAAGAAATGGCGCGCTGGGGAAGATTCGAACTCCCGACCCTCTGGTTCGTAGCCAGATACTCTATCCAACTGAGCTACCAGCGCGTGGTCTTTGTCTTACATCTCGCATTGGGTGTAGCGAGGTGGTGCATTTTCCGTATTTTCGCGATCAAGTCAAGCTAATTATAGCGTATATTTTACTCTCCCTTGTTTTCATTGTTACTCCTAACTTATCAATTGCCGATAGCGCCTTCATCAAGATTGGCGTTCTAAACAATCAAGCCAAGTCAAAATCCGAGGTAATCCGTCATTGGGAACCTACTGCTGACTATCTAGCAATGAAATTGCCTGGGTATGATTTTGAAATTGTACCGCTTGGTTTCTACGAAATTGAACAAGCAGTCGGTAAAGGCAAGGTTGATTTTATTCTTACCAACCCGGGTATCTTTGTAAATTTAGCCGCAAGGAACTGGGTGACTCCTCTTACGACTATCAACAATGTTATTGGTGATGAATCTTATAGTGTGTTTGGTGGAGTTATCTTTACCCTAAGTAAAAACGACAATATCAATTCATTAGCTGACCTAAAGGGAAAGCGTGTGATGGCGGTTAATGAGACATCATTAGGCGGCTATTTAATGGCAACAAGGGAGTTGCGAAAACACGGCATCAATCCTAAAGTAGACTTCTTTCAGTTAACGTTTACAGACAGTCATGAGCAAGTAGTCGAGTCTGTTATTCAAGGTAACGCTGATATTGGCATGGTACGTACTGATACCCTTGAACGGCTTTATCACAGCAATGTCATCACCCCTTCCATGGTGAAAATCATTAATCCGATCAAATCAGCCAATTTTCCGTTGGAACATAGTACACGGCTTTATCCAGAGTGGCCCTTTAGCCGTGTTCAACACACCAGTAAAGAGTTGGCAGAGAAAGTAACCTTAACGCTACTCAGAATGCCGAGTGATTTTCCCTCACGCTTTGCAGGAGGGTATGCGAGATGGACATTGCCACGTGACTACACCCAAGTCCATGAGCTATTTAAAGAATTACAACTCCCCCCTTACGCCTTTGCAAATGAATTCACTCTGAGTGATGCGCTTAAACGATATTGGTATTGGCCACTTATTGGCATCCTGACTTTGCTACTCTTAGTTGCTGCTATTTCAGCGGTTATTCGTCGAAATAAACGTCTAGAACAGGCTAAACAAAAAATTGAACATCAATATGAACTCATCGTCAATTCAGTTACCGATGGTATTTATGGTATTGATACCAAAGGACGCTGTACCTTTGTCAATCTAGCCATGGAAACGATGACTGGATGGAAAGCTAAGGATCTATTGAATAAACACTTACACCCCCTACTCCATCACACCCGTAAAGATGGTAGTCAAGCAACGGTTGAAGAATGCCCGATGTATCAATCTTTTATCGATGACAAACCTTACTTTGTAAGTGATGATATTTTTTGGAATAAAGATGGTAGCAGCTTGGTGGTTGAATACAGCAGTACACCTATCAGAGATCAAGAAAATAAGGTCATGGGCGGTGTCGTAGTGTTTCGGGATATTTCAGAACGAAAAGAGGCCAAAGACAAACTGCAACAGCACGAACTGCAACTATCCCATGTTGCCCGACTCAGCATGTTAGGTGAAATGGCCTCAGGTATTGCTCACGAAATCAATCAACCTCTTACCGCCATTGCTACCAACTCAAAAGCCTGTATCCGTATGTTGGAGTCCAACACACCCAATATAGACAACTGTGCAGATGTAATGGAAAAAATTGCGGGACAAGCGGAACGCGCTGGTGAAGTCATCCGGCACATCCGGCATTTTGTACATAAAGACACGCCTAAAATGCAAGCTGTGAGGATTCAGGCGATGCTAGATACCGTGCTAGATTTGCTGCAAAATGAACTACAACGCCATGATGTAAAACTTACTTTAAACATTGCTGACCCTAACAGTCAGGTGCTTGCTCAAGAAATTCAGATAGAACAAGTGATTTTAAATTTGATTCGCAATGGTATAGAGGCATTAGAGTCTACTGCTGTACACAAACGAGAAATTATTCTTTCAACTGCTCTCACAAATACTCTCTTAAATACCTCCTCAACTATTCCCTCAACCGCTCCCTTAAATCAGGGAGTTGCTAATAATATGCTTGAAATACGCGTCACAGATAGTGGTACTGGTTTGAGTGAAAAAGTTCAAGAGCAGGTCTTTGACCCCTTTGTTACCACCAAACAAGATGGCATGGGATTAGGCTTATCTATCAGCCAAGGAATTATTGAGGCACATGGCGATAGAATTCGTGTTGACTCAACCGATCAAGGCGCTAGCTTTTATTTCGCCCTACCTTTAGTTCAGGATCGCACATAAAAATGAATAGAGAATCCACCGTATTTATTATTGATGACGATCAGGAAGTTCGTGAAGCTATTGCCCTGCTAATGCAATCCATAGGTCTTCCTGCTGAAACTTATGAATCAGCACAAAACTTTTTAGACAGTTTTGACCCAGAGCACCCTGGCTGTCTCGTTTTAGACGTGCGAATGAAAGGGATGAGTGGATTAGCACTCCAAGAGTATTTAAACGATCTACCACTTGCACCACCGGTGATTATTATCACAGGTCATGGCGATGTACCCATGGCAGTACAAGCCGTACAAAATGGCGCCTCTAACTTCATTGAAAAACCCTTTAATGATCAAGTTTTACTAGACAGCATCCATCGCGCACTAGAAGAAGATGCTAAACAACGTGGTAAAGCCATAAAAATGGCTGAAATAGAAAAACGATTAACGCTATTAACCCGAAGAGAAAGACAGGTGATTGACCAAGTTGTTAAAGGGAAACGTAATAAGAATATAGCAACAGAACTCAATATTACCCAATCAACTGTCGAAGCACACAGAGCTAAAGGAATGGAGAAGCTTGAAGCCAGATCTTTATCCGAATTGATGCGCATGATGATTTCTATAGATTCCGAATAATCTACAGGGCATCTCTACTAATCCAGGCTGGGACTTCTATAAGATAGCATCTGTCAATTTTTGGTAGAAAAGGTAACCATAATCGCAGCCTGTTGCCACTTTCTTGTGGATGGATTTCTTCTTCAATAGAGGCCTTTAACATGGTCGCTTCTCTCC
>JAZGES010000157.1:0-11474 GCA_036478935.1 Thiotrichaceae bacterium | reverse complement strand
TGTTCCGCCAACTGTTGTGACAACCAACGCTCCATACCCTGACTTTGAATTAAGAACTCTTCTTTTATAAAGGGGTGGGATAATGGGCGAGACAAAACCTGATCTAAATGAGCTAATAAGTTTTCTGTTTTATTGGAGGTGTGCAGGATAAACATGAAATTAGGGTCAGTTTTTTTGATAGAAAAATAATACAGCAGACATTATCACAGAATGATCAACGATGAATATTCTAGCTATAGATAAGTCTTCAGAGAAGCCTACTGTTTCTAGTAGGCTTATTCCCTTTTCAAAGGAATATCAAAATTCGCTGGAAAGCATAGAAATTAAACCTTTTTCTAATGTTTCTTCAAATAACTTCGTATTCAACTCACCATTGACTAACCTAGGTACATGAAGCATTCTTTCTGCTGCAAAATCAAAGGGGAGCTTAGGTGACTCATTTTCTCTGACGGGTATCCAACTACTTATAACACTTGAACCACTGTCATTTTTCCCATGCAAGATGCCTGCTTCGAATACTACGTTAGAGTTGTCTAAATACTCAGGTTTAGCTCCACTTTTGTTTTTTTCTGAAAGATAACATATTCCATAGCGACAAGAAGCTATGTCATCAAGAACCTGTTGATTGATATTTCCTGGGTTGTGGTTATCTTTCCAATAGACAAGTTTTAATTTATCTTCATATTTACAGACAGTTTTAATGATACTTTCAATCACATCACTTTCTGCATAGGTTGAGGATGCTAAGAATATTTTTGGTTTTGTTAATTTTTGGTAATTATGGTTATGGAGAGAATCATATAAACTTTTTATTGCCTGCGTTGTATTTTCTTTTGTTGAGTTAGTGTATTTTGACAATGAAAATAAATTAGATAATGTTCTAGCGATGATATCAAGCTCATTTTTTGCTTCTGTTGTTATGTCCAAGTACTCTAATGTTTCAAAATTAACTACACCACACTTACCATCTTCATCATAAATCGGAATAATAATGGATGTTTTTATATCATCATTAAATATAGAAACATAATTAGGAATATCTGGCACATTAGACCACAAATCAAGGTAATCATCTGTTTCATATAGAAACTTTGATTTGTCAGTGCTGACAATCCACATTGGCTTATCCACATCATAGCAACATGACATTTGCCCTCGATAATTTCCGTGCAAATCTCTTATAGGTTTTGCTTGTACATCTTTAAACTGCATTTCAGAACCTAATGCGTGTTTATATAACCATGTTTCATTCTCAATAATCGTATCTAGCATAATACGCACATGGAGTATTTCTAATGTTTTGTAAGTGTAATCTTTTATCAGCGTCTTAATATCTTCTAATGTCTCACCTTTGACAATATCTATAGTCTTAGAAAAGGAATGGAGTCGTTCACCGAAAGTTTGATTCATTTTTATTCTCCTTGCACAAAATGCCAGCCCTGCTATTACAATATCCAACATAAAAGTATGCTGATATATCCAGCAAAATATATCATTTGCTAAATCAAATTGCAGTATATTTTATGGAACTAGGCGCGCATATACATACATAATAATCACACACCTACTTTTTTAGATAACCTCAATAGAATACTGTACACTTATCAAATGGAAGACAAAAAGATAAGTAAAAAAGGTGGGATTCGAGTAGGTGCAGGCAGACCAAAAGGCCGCAATGCTTATGGTGAAGCTACACGCCCTATGCGTATACCGCTTTCATTGCTCGAACCAGTAGAGCAATTGCTATCTGACTTTAGCCAGCAATATAGAAGCAACAAAAGCAACGATATTGGCCAAGTCATTCCATTTGCAGTAAATGTAAAAAAATCACTACGTATTCCCCTCTATGGCAGTAAAGTTGCCGCAGGTTTCGCCTCCCCTGCTGATGATTTCGTTGAAGACTATCTCGACCTGAACCAGTTATTGGTTAAGCATCATGAGGCTACTTTCTTTGTGCGTGTATCAGGGCATTCAATGGTTGATGCTGGTATTCAACCCGAAGATATCCTTGTCGTCGACCGCTCATTAGAACCTGTACATGGAAAAATTGTGATTGCGGTTGTGGATACTGAAGTGACAGTTAAACGCTTATCTACCACAGATGGAACCATTACCTTGAAAGCAGAAAATCCTGAATATGCTGATATTCCCGTTACGGGTGATTTACATATTTGGGGAGTGGTTACTTCTATTATTCATCAGGTGTGAAAGGAGTTTTAATAACGTGTACGCAATCGTTGACTGTAATAATTTTTATGCCTCTTGCCAACGGATTTTTCGTCCAGAATTAGAGGGCAAACCTATTGTCGTTTTATCTAATAACGATGGCTGTATCATCGCTCGATCAAACGAGGCAAAGCGGTTAGGTGTGCCTATGGCTGCGCCAGAATACAAATGGCAGGGTTTCTTCAAAGCGAACGACATACACGTCTTTTCCAGTAATTATGCGCTATATGGAGACATGTCATCACGTGTGATGAGTATTCTGGAGCGATTCCATCCCAACATTGAGGTGTACTCCATTGATGAAGCCTTTATTAATTTCTCATCCGTTCCTAAAGCTACCTTACACGAGCATGCCCGTGAGTTGCATGAAGTAATTAAACAGTGGCTTGGACTTCCCGTATCTATCGGCATTGCTCCCACTAAAACCTTGGCAAAACTAGCTAATCATATTTCCAAAAAAGATCCTAAGCTCAATAACGTCTTAGTGTTAAGTGATAAACGACAAGCTCAACTTGCTATGAAAAAAGTGGCTATTGGTAACGTTTGGGGCGTAGGTCGACGTTGGGCTGAAGCACTGCAACATAATGGCATAAGAACTGCCGCTGATTTGGCTAATGCTGATCATCGCTGGATCAGACAACGCTATAGTGTCGTGCTCCAGCGTACTGCCATGGAACTAGCAGGGATTAGTTGTATAGAAATGGCTGATACGCCTGATCGTAAGCAGATTTTAGTGTCACGTAGTTTTCGCCCTAAAGTAACGGAGTATGGTTTATTACGGCAATTTGTAGCAGGCTATGTGAGCCGTGCGGCAGAAAAACTGCGGAGTCAGCATAGTTTAGCTAAAAACATCACTATCTTCATTCGAACTAAATCAGAAAGGTTGGAAAGTAGTCATGCTAATACGCGTAGCATTAACCTGAGTCAATACACCGCGGATACCGCCACCCTGATTCGTGCAGCAGGTTGGGCTGTTAAACAAATGTATCAACCTGGCATGGTTTATTATCGTGCCGGCATTATGTTCAATGATTTAATACCCGATAAAAACCAGCAACTGTGCTTATTTTCCAATGCCAACTATAACGAGCAATCAAGAAAAAGGATGAGACTTTTAGATGATGTGAATCGTAAGTTTGGCTCTGAGACACTCTGTTTTGCCAGCGAACCCAAACAACGCTGGCAAATGCACCAGAATCACTTATCTCCTGCTTACACCACGCGATGGGATGATTTGTTGGAAGTAAACTGATGGGCTTTTCCATATTCCGCTAGGCATATCGAGTGCGTACTTTTGAGTGCTAACTCCTATTTGGATTTCTGTAGGGTCGAATTCATTCGACCAGTACTCAAAGGTCTAAATACGTGTCGAATGAATTCGACCCTACAGGTCTTACACCCGTAAGTATGTTCCTCAGGAAGTGGGACTTCACAGCTTCTACAGTTCATCTCACTTCCACTAGGCTTATCGGCTAAATTTACTTTTCAATGAGAATAATGCGTCTTTGAACGCAGGCAATGAACCCATTAATGTATCAAGTTCGCCCAAGATAGCTTTATCATTTTTATTAACTACTAGTGTTTCTTGTCCACTTGTATAAATTTTCGAATTTAAGGCAATAAACTGGTCGTCTTCTGCCCCTTCTGTTTGCTGAACTTTCTTAGCTAACTGCTGATAATCTGCGGATAGGAAGTAGTATTTATTATCTATCACGTTATGTGAATAGCCGGGTAATATATTATTTAACCAAGACATATCAGCAGCTGGTTTTTTTGTAGCAGAGGCTTTTTTCTTCAAAACATCGACCAGCTGGTCTCTTAGGTTTTGGCCATATGTATACACATTCGCAAATTTATCACTAGTATCTGCTTGTACATAAGCTTGACCGTAATTATTGATAGCAGTAGCCAGCTCATTTCCAAAAAAAGTCTCCACACGACGGGTAAGCAATTGATGCTTCAATGCTTGTGCAGACTGGCTATTAGAAACCACCTTGATGGTTGCGGCATATACCCAACCTGTTTGATCACTTGAGGTTTTCACATAGAGCCAAGGATCGTTATAGCGCACACCTCTTAGTTTTACTGGAGCGATGACCTTACTCACTTGATTTAGCCATTCTACTTGGCTAGTTGCTTGGAGTTTCTCGACCACTAGGCTGTCCATGCTAGGAGACTTGCGGATATTAACTGTGTTCAAAATGACTTCTAAGCTAACGGGTGTAGATGAATCTTCGATGGGCGTAGAATCTGTAATCGTGATGGTTTCGTCTATCTCTGCTTCATCATTGGAACAAGCAGTTAACCATGTCATTAATAAAAACAGGGGGAGAATTAATAAAGTCCATTTATTCATTTATTGTTTCCAAGTAAGTGGTCATTGAAATCATTCTTATAGTGCTTCCTATAGCTAAGCACTCCTATAAATCATTATTCAAAATTGACCATTGCAAAATAGCTTCAGGCGTTTCATGTTTTAATCTCAAAATATCCTTTTCGGGGTTCTTGTCTAGATTATTTTTGTCTATAGTACGGTTGTCTGGATTATAGACCCCCAAAAACGTAAGTGCCTGAATTAAGTTAAGCGAGGCATCTTCTTTTTTTAAAGCCGGTGCATGAGTCTGCTTACTGAGTTTTTGTCCTTGTTGATTGGTAACCATGGGTAAATGACAATAGGCTGGCTGCTTGTAGCCTAGTAACTGCTGCAAATGAATCTGTCTTTGAGTATTATTTAATAAATCTTCACCACGAACTATTTCAGTAATACCTTGTGCTTCATCGTCCACCACTACAGCCAATTGATAGGCAAAGTACCCATCTGAGCGTTTGATAACAAAGTCACCCAACTCTTCTTGTAAATTCTGACATTGTCTACCTTTATAGACATCGTCAAAACAAACGGGATCGTTATGAGTTCGTACTCGTATAGCTCTAGAAAGTTCAAATGAATGATGAGCTTTCGCACAAGTTCCGGGATAAATAATACCGAACTCACCTCTTTCAGCGGCTCTTATCAGTACTTTGCGGGTACAAGTGCAGGTATAAACCTGACCGGCGTCGATTAGCTGTTGTAAGGCATTGCTATATAGCGCTTGGCGTTGGCTATGACTTTGATAAATCACCTCACCATCCCAATACAGAGCATGATCTTCCAAAGTCTGTAAGATTTCATCCGCAACACAGGGTACTTCACGTAATGGATCTAAATCTTCCATTCGTACTAACCATTGCCCATTATGATTTTTAGCTCGAAGGTAGCTACCGAGCGCAGCGACTAAAGACCCCATATGTAAGGAGCCGGTGGGTGATGGTGCAAACCTGCCTATGTAGTTATCTACGTTATCCACGTCATTTACACCACGTAATTAATTGGAGTTTGCGTTACCGTTTTGATCTCACTCTTCAATTGATGATTTATACGCACTCATTAGATATTGCACCATAGAGTACAGCGTTAAAGCGGTAGCCGCAGCCAATGCTATCAAGCCCATTTCACGAATGGGGATGAAGCCAAATAGTGGTAAATTATAAAGTAGGAAAATCATCGCAATAATTTGTGCTGTAGTTTTTACTTTACCAATGTATGCCACTGCAACCTTGCTACGTTGCCCTACTTCCGCCATCCACTCGCGTAATGCCGAGATAATGATTTCACGCCCAATAATGGCGATACCTGCTAATGTAATCCAAAAATTAGCTTCTCGCTCAACGATTAATAATAAAGCAACTATGACAATTAGCTTATCTGCAACGGGATCTAAAAAAGCACCCAAGCGTGACTCTTGATTGAGCTTTCGAGCGTAATAACCATCAGCCCAATCGGTCAAACCAGCCAAACCAAAGATGGTCGCTGCAACAAAAGGATAATGTAGATAATGGGCGATTACCATCAAAGGAATCATGAAGATACGCAATAATGTTAATGCCGTTGGCAAGTTAATAGGTAAGTTAGTATTCATTCTTTATTGATTCACTTATTCATTTGTATTTGTTAAACGTTCAGTCTATTAATCATCTCATGAAGTAGCACTATGCCTCATACATGGATACCGACCTTCGCCAGTATGACGAGTTTAAGACTTTCCATAAATTGACAGCTGCTATTCTCGATTAAATTGCTCATAGACTTTTTCTGCAAGCTGCTGACTTATACCATGAACCTTGGCAAGCTCATCAACGCTAGCACGTGATATAGCACGGATACCACCAAATTGCTTTAATAGATTTTGACGGCGTTTAGGCCCCAAACCGGTTATTTCTTCTAACACCGAAGACGTACGTGCTTTTTGCCTTCGTTGACGATGTCCTGTTATCGCGAAACGGTGAGCTTCATCTCTAATTTGCTGCACCAAGTGCATGGCACTAGAGAAAGGTGATAAAACAACACGTCGATTATCAATAATTAGATTATCAAACTCAGCACGTCTACCTTCACCTTTGACCACACCCATAATATCAACGCTACTAATCTGTAATTCTTGCAGAATATTAATCGCTTGTGTGACTTGACCTTTACCGCCATCAATCAGTAATACATCGGGGAGTTTAGCATCTGTTTCTACAATTTTCTTGAATCGTCTGCGCAATACCTGACGCATGGCGGCATAATCATCACCAGGCTGTATGTCAGTAATATTGAAGCGACGATACTCTGCTTTAATAGCGCCTTCTGTGCCAAATACCACGCAGGATGCGACCGTTGCTTCACCTTGGGTGTGACTGATATCAAAGCACTCAATTCGAGTAGGAATATAATCCAGCCCAAGTTCCTCTTGCAATGCATATAAACGTTTCTCAATACCTTCTTTTGAGGCTAGATGGATGTTCAAGGCATGTTGCGCATTGCGAATCGCCATTTCTACCCATTTAGCTCGATCTCCTCGAACTTTATGCGTAATAGTGACTTTACGTTCAGCCGTAGTGGCTAACATTTCCGTTAAGACAGCTTCATTGTCTGGTCGAATAGTGACGATGACCTCACTGGGAATTTGCCGTTTCAGGTAGTACTGAGCCATAAAGCTAGCCAGTATTTCTGCTTCATCATCTACTGTCTCCGGAACCTTAGGAAAGAAGTTCTTATTACCTAAGTGATTACCATTGCGAATAGAATGCACTTGTACACTAGCCGTTTTAGAAGCAAAGCGAATCGCAATAACATCTACATCACCCTGCCCCCCGCTTATGGCTTGCTGTTGAGAAATATGCCGTAAATATTCAATTTGATCACGAACACCTGCCGCCTCTTCAAACTCAAGATTTTCAGCATGCACATCCATATTAATAACTAACTCATCTATGACTTGCTGGCTTTTTCCTTTGAGAAATTTGATGGTTTGAGAGACATTTTGGCGATAAGCTTGCTTGCCAATTTCTCCCGTACAAGGTGCTGTACAGCGTTCAATTTGATACTGCAAACACGGACGTGACCGATTACCGTAATAGCTATCTTCGCATTGACGTACTTTGAATAGTTTTTGTAGTAAGCCCAATGACTCTCGTACCGCACCCGCACTGGGATAAGGGCCAAAGTACTCGCCCTTATGTTTACGCCCTCCCCGATAAAAAGTGACACGAGGAAAGTCTTGATCTGTAGAAATATGGATATAAGGGTAACTTTTATCATCACGTAACAGAACGTTGTAGCGCGGATGATACTTTTTAATAAGATTGCTTTCGAGCAGTAGAGCTTCTGCTTCTGTAGCGGTTAATATAATTTGGACATTGCAGATTTGTTTAACCATCGACCAGATGCGTGAGTTGACAATAGTTCCACGAAAATAGCTAGATACGCGACTTTTAAGATCTTTTGCTTTACCAACGTAAAGCACCTGATCTTTACTATCCATCATTTGATAAACCCCAGGTTTATGGGGCACCGTTTTCAGAAAGCTAGCGCTATCAAATGCGTTATTATCAGGGGATGGAGTGTTTGAAGAGCTCATTCATTTCATTTGCAAACAGGTAGACTGAGATTCTATCAAAACTCACTATTGAAAACACTTCAATTTCAATAATGACTCCTCTACTTCATCTAATGAACTCAAAATCAAATACTAGGCTCCATACGAATCTGGCTTGATTCTATATCTTGCTGATGTGATTCATTTTGATGTTCTACTAACAAAGCAACATGCACAGAGTTGATGACTCTTCTTATACTCTGACTGTATTCATATTTCTTATTTTGTTTTTTTAACAACATCTGACGATACAGGTTTAAGTTTGCAGCAAATTGCTCTTTTTCTATACTTCTGTTCGTCAGTATAGGAAAGATGATTAGAGAAAGTGACATACCGAAGAACACTCCGGATAGCAGGGCTATATAGATATCAGCCATTGGGGACCTCATTTTTATTATTATTTTTAGGTTGTGGTAATACTGTTTTGTCAAAATGTACTTGTTATCACTCAGAGAGGCAAATAAATCGGACTATTAACACACTGCAAACAATCTACTACTCAGCCATTAACCTAGATCAACAACTATCGCTAACCTGAATTAGAGAATAAATATCCTTATAAAGCTAAAGTAAACCTTATAACAATAACCACTTACCATCGTGATCAAGATGATCAAGAACCAACCGCTGAGGTACAACCTATGACGTTTCGAAAGAGCCATCTGCTTCTAATCCCATTCATTGCCCTATTTTTGAATAATGTAAGTTTTGCTGCTGATGCCCATAAAGACATCACGAATGTCTCATCAAAAAAATGTGAAAAATGCCATGAAGAAATCTACGATCAGTGGAAAGGCTCTATGCATGCACAGAGTACTGCACTAAAAGATCCGATACATGGTACTTTTTATTCAATGGTTATTGGTGATCCTAGAAAGGAAGGAGTAAAGAAAAATGGTAAGTATCCCGCTTGTTTGCAATGCCATTCTCCTGCGGCTGCAAAAGCAGGTAAAACCAAACTAGATGCAAAAAAATCCTATAGTGAAGGTGTGAACTGTATCAGTTGTCACACCCTTACCAAGTTTAAAGGCACCAAAAAAGAAGGTGGTGGGCTGCAATTAGGTATGAAAGCCTATGAATACTCAACATCCAAACTACAAGGCCCTAGTGGAACTAGCGAAAAGCACAAAAAGTGGGGCAAAGGCGTTGAAGGTAATCCGGGATTAATGAAGACATCCGCGGCTTGTATGGGTTGCCATGATCAACGACCTAACGCAAACAAAGTGTCGTTATGTCAAACTGGCGATGAAATCGCAACAGCAGGCGGCTCTACTACTTGTCAGACATGTCATATGCCAACAACTGAAGATGGTATTACCAATCACGCCATGATGGGTGGACATCAAGGAGAAATGGTTTCAAGAGGTCTGGTAATGACGGTTGATGCAAAAAAAGAGGCGGATACAACGAAAGCTACTGTTAAACTTCAAAACCTTCTTCCTCATAGCTTCCCTACCGGCGCGCCTTTTAGAAACTTTTATGTAATGGTTGCAGCGTTTAACAAAGAAGGAACACAAATATGGACGAGCACCAAGAGCCACCCCATGAAAGATGATAAGCAAGCTATGTTTATGTATACCATTGGAAACGAAGATGGACCAACGGCACCACCCATGGCAACAAAAGTCATTGCTGACACTCGCTTAAAGCCTAATGAAACTCGTGAGATCAGTTATGAGATACCGGGTGATGTAGCTAGAGTAAATGCGACTGCCTACTATGACTTATTGTTGAATCCTATCAAGAAGAAATTTGGAGATAAGTTACCAGCAGAACTGTTGGAGCCAAAAGAAATTGCTAAAGCTCAAATTAGACTTTAAGTATATGAACTTGATAACTTGAATAAGTAGCTCGTCATTCTGGTGAATACCAGAATCCATCTATGAACTGGTACTATGCTTCAACGATGGATACCTGACTCCGCAGGTGTGACGGTTACGTTCTTCACAGTTCTACATCAGAACTTCAAAGTAGCTTCTCAATGACGAGCTGTGGCGTTAGCCGTCCTCTAAACTCATTCACATCAAACCGATACAGAATATGCACTTCTGATCCCACATCTGGCCATAGTTCAGGGTCGATATTAAAAGCGATGGCTTGTACAGGTAAAGCTATGCTAAAAGCTGTGCTACTACTAGTAGTCGAGTTCGGTACAGGTTGTAGCACCAGACGTAAATGTATTTCCTTCAATAGCTTTTTATCCTGAATAACAAACTTACCATCAAAAACAGGAGCTGGAAAATGCTGCCCCCATGGCGCTGCTGATCTGAGTACCTCAGCTGTTTCAAGCGTAAAGTCTTCTACTTCTAACTCACCATCTGTAAAGTGAGTTTCTAAAAAAGTATCATCCTCATTATAACGTTGTGCAATCTCATTAATGGCTTGCTGAAACTTCTCAAAGTCAGAGGCATTTAATGACAAACCAGCAGCCATCGCATGCCCTCCAAACTTACTCAACAGTTCAGGGTTTTGACTGGCGACCTCATCTAGTAAATCACGCATATGAATACCCTGAATAGATCTTGCTGAGCCTTTTAATTCACCACTATCTCCTGGAGCAAAAGCGATCACAGGTCGATTAAACATTTCTTTGATTCGGGATGCCAAAATACCCACCACGCCTTGATGCCAACTCTCACTGTAGAGACAATAAACAGCAGGTAGATTATCTGTTTTGCATAAGTCCAATAACTCTAACTCCTGCATCGCCTCATTTTTCATGCTGGTTTCGATGGCACGACGTTCTTTATTGAGATCATTTAATGCGGAGGCTATCTCTCTTGCTTTTGATAAAGAGTCTGTTAGTAAACATTCGATACCTAATGACATATCATCAAGGCGACCTGCAGCATTTAATCGCGGCCCACAAGTAAATCCAAAATCACTAGCAACCGCTCGACTAGCATTACCGTCTGCAATTTCAAATAGTGCTTGAATACCGACACAACATTGCCCTGCTCTGACTCGGCGTAAACCTTGCTCAACTAGTATTCTATTATTAGCATCTAAAGGAACCACATCAGCAACCGTACCTAAAGCAACCAAATCAAGTAGGTTAAGCAAGTTTGGACTAGCTACATTGTATTCGGAGAAAAAGTTTTTTTCTTGTAAGCAATGCTTTAATGCCAGCATGACATAAAAAACCACGCCTACGCCAGCAAGCGCTTTTGATGGAAAATCATCATCTTTTAGATTTGGATTGACCATGACATTCGCATCAGGTAACTCTTTGCCCGGCAAGTGATGATCAGTGACTAAGACTTTGATGCCAGCTTCACGGGCAAAATG